>JBIJDI010000198.1:0-5357 GCA_044344235.1 Sulfuritalea sp.
GACATAAAAAAGCGCCCGTCTTGCGAGGGGCGCTCTTCTCCGGTCATGGCTACGGTCAGGCGTTCTGCTTCAACTGATCCAGAATGCCGGGGTTCTCCAGGGTCGATACATCCTGGGTGATCTCTTCGCCCTTGGCCAGGCTGCGCAGCAGGCGCCGCATGATCTTGCCGGAGCGCGTCTTCGGCAGGTTCTCACCGAAGCGAATGTCCTTCGGCTTGGCGATCGGGCCGATTTCCTTGCCGACCCAGTTGCGCAGTTCGGCGGCGATCTTCTTCGCCTCTTCCGCCGTCGGACGCGACTGCTTGAGCACCACAAAGGCACAGATGGCTTCGCCGGTCAGGTCATCGGGACGGCCCACCACGGCGGCTTCCGCCACCAGCGGATTGGATACCAGCGCCGACTCGATTTCCATGGTGCCCATGCGGTGACCGGAGACGTTCAGCACGTCGTCGATGCGGCCCATGATGGTGAAGTAGCCGGTCTTGGCATCGCGCATCGCACCGTCGCCGGCGAGGTACAGGTTGCCGCCGAAATCCACCGGGAAGTAGGACTTCTTGTAGCGCTCCGGATCGCCGTAGATGGTGCGGATCATCGCCGGCCAGGGCTTCTTGACGACCAGGAAACCGCCCTTGCCCCACTCGACGTCATTGCCGGTCTCATCGACGATGGCGGCGGCAATGCCGGGGAACGGCAGGGTGCAGGAACCCGGCACCAGCGGCGTGACGCCCGGCAGCGGAGTGATCATGTGACCGCCGGTTTCGGTCTGCCAGAAGGTATCCACGATCGGGCAGCGTGCGCCACCGACATTGTTGTAGTACCACATCCAGGCTTCCGGGTTGATCGGCTCACCCACCGAACCGAGAATGCGCAGGCTGGTCAGGTCGTAGTTCTTCGGGTGCGTCGTCGGCGCGTTCTCGCCGGCCTTGATCAACGAACGGATGGCCGTCGGTGCGGTGTAGAAAATGCTGACCTTGTGCTTCTCGATGGTCTTCCAGAAACGCCCGGCATCCGGATAGGTCGGCACGCCTTCGAAAACGATTTCCGTAGCGCCGCAGGCCAGCGGGCCGTAGGTAATGTAGGTATGACCGGTAACCCAGCCGATATCGGCGGTGCACCAGAAGACATCGTCCGGCTTGATGTCGAAGGTCCACTTCATGGTCAGGATCGCGTGCAGCAGATAGCCGCCGGAACTGTGCTGCACGCCCTTCGGCTTGCCGGTGGAACCCGATGTGTAGAGCAGGAACAGCGGATGCTCGGCACCCACCCACTCGGGCTCGCAGGTATCCGACTGGCCGGCGGTGGCGTCGTCCCACCAGATGTCGCGACCGGCCACCATGTTGCAGGGGCCGCCGGTGCGCTTGAATACGATGACTGACTTGATCGCCTCGCAGCCGCCCATCGCGATGCCGTCGTCGACCGCCGGCTTGAGCGGAATGTTCTTGCCGCCGCGACACTGCTCGTCGGAGGTGATGACGGCAACCGCGCCGGCATCCTGGATGCGTTCCTGCACGCTCTTGGCGGAAAAGCCGCCGAACACCACCGAATGAATCGCGCCGATGCGGGCGCAAGCCTGCATGGCAACCACGCCTTCGACCGACATCGGCATGTAGATCAGGACGCGATCGCCCTTCTTGATGCCCTGCGCCTTGAGCGCGTTGGCGAACCGGGCGACGCGCGCCAGCAATTCCTTGTAGGTGACCTTATTGACCTGACCGCCGTCGGCTTCAAAAATGATCGCGACCTTGTCGCCCAGCCCGGCTTCGATGTTGCGATCGAGGCAGTTGTACGAAACATTCAGTTTGCCATCGGCAAACCATTCGTAGAAAGGCGCCTTGGAATCGTCCAGCGACTTGGTGAAGGGCTCCTTCCAGCTGACGTGCTCGCGCGCAAGTCGCGCCCAGTAGCCGGCGTAATCCTGGTCGGCTTCCTTGCACAGGGCCTCATAGGCGGCCATCCCGGAAATGGTGGCCTTCTTGACCACAGCGTCCGCTGGGGGGAATACACGAAGTTCCGTGACATTTGATTCGATGCTGGACATTGATACCTCTCCTCTCGCATGCAAACCGGATCGAGTCCGGATGAAATGATCTTCCGCCACCGTGGCCAGAACATGCAGCCAGCCAAACCAGCCTATCGTCTATGCCGGTCAATGCCACCGCTGCAAATCAGGTTGATTTTATGTGTTTTCACATTAAACGGAAAGTGGCTTACATGCGACTTACGCTACCTCCCGACCTGCCCTCCCGCCGCCTGGGGTAATATTGCTGCCCCGCATCACGCCTGCCCGCTCGCCATGAACAAAATCATCAAACCGCTGGAGTATTTCATATTCTGGAGCCGCTGGCTGCAGGCGCCGCTGTATCTCGGCCTGATTGCCGCGCAGGCCGTCTATGTGTACCAGTTCATGCACGAACTGGCGCACCTGGTGACCAAGGCCGGCACCCTCAGCGAAAACGAAGTAATGCTCATCGTCCTCGGGCTGATTGACGTGGTGATGATCGCCAACCTGCTGATCATGGTCATCATCGGCGGTTACGAAACCTTCGTTTCGCGACTCGACCTGGAAGGGCACCCCGACCAGCCGGAATGGCTGTCCCACGTCAATGCCGGCGTGCTCAAGGTCAAGCTGGCCGTGGCGCTGATCAGCATTTCCTCCATCCACCTGCTGCGCACCTTCATCAATGCCGGGCATACCGAAGACCGCGTCATCATCGCGCAGATCGCGATCCACGCCTCTTTCCTGGTTTCCGCCCTCGCCATCGCCTACACCGACAAGATCATGATGCAGACCTTGGCCGTCGGCCAGTCGGCCAAACACTAATTGCCTACCGGAGTCCCCATGACCGCCATCCGCCAGGAAGACTTCATCCAGTCCATCGCCGATGCCTTCCAGTTCATCAGCTACTACCATCCGCTGGATTACATCAAGGCGCTGGGCGCCGCCTATGAGCGCGAAGAATCTCCGGCTGCCAAGGACGCGATTGCCCAGATCCTGACCAACAGCCGCATGTCGGCGGAAGGCCATCGGCCGATCTGTCAGGACACCGGGATTGCGTTGGTGTTCCTCAAGGTCGGCATGCAGGTGCAGTGGGATGCCACGCTTTCGGTGCAGGACATGGTCAACGAAGGTGTGCGCCGCGCCTACGGCAACGTCGACAATCCATTGCGCGCCTCGGTGCTGGCCGACCCGGCCGGTGCACGCCGGAACACCAAGGACAACACCCCTGCCGTGGTGCATTACGAAATCGTTCCCGGAAATCACGTCGAAGTCATCTGCGCCGCCAAGGGAGGCGGCTCGGAGGCAAAAGCCAAGTTCGCCATGCTCAACCCCTCCGACGATCTGGTTGAATGGATACTCAAGACGGTGCCGACCATGGGCGCCGGCTGGTGCCCGCCCGGCATCCTCGGCGTCGGCATTGGCGGCACGCCGGAAAAGGCCATGCTGCTGGCCAAGGAAGCCATCATGGCGCCGGTGGACATTCAAGATCTCAAGGCAAAAGCCGCCCGCGGCGAAAAGCTGGTGCGAGCCGAAGAACTGCGCCTCGAACTCTACGAGAAGGTCAATGCGTTGGGCATCGGCGCGCAAGGCCTCGGCGGCCTCACCACGGTACTCGACGTCAAGGTGCTCGACTACCCGACCCACGCCGCCAACCTGCCCGTGGCGCTGATTCCCAACTGCGCCGCGACGCGCCACATCCATTTTGAACTCGATGGCTCCGGGCCAGCCAAGCTGACACCGCCCAGCCTCGAAGACTGGCCCAAAGTGACCTGGCAGGCCGATGCCGCCACGGCCACCCGGGTCGACCTGAACAGCCTGACCAAGGCCCAGGTCGCCGCCTGGAAGCCCGGCCAGAAGCTGCTGCTCAACGGCAAGATGCTGACCGGCCGCGACGCCGCGCACAAACGCATCGCCGACATGCTGGCGAAGGGTGAAAAGCTCCCGGTTGATTTCACCAACCGCGTCATCTACTACGTCGGCCCGGTCGATCCTGTGCGCGACGAAGTGGTCGGCCCCGCCGGCCCCACCACCGCCACGCGGATGGACAAATTCACCCGCATGATGCTGGAGCAGACCGGCCTGATTTCCATGGTCGGAAAATCCGAACGCGGCCCGGTCGCCATCGAGGCGATCAAGGACAACAAGTCGGCCTATCTGATGGCCGTCGGCGGCGCCGCCTACCTCGTGGCCAAAGCGATCAAGGCGGCCAAGGTCGTCGGTTTCGCCGACCTTGGCATGGAAGCCATCTACGAATTCGACGTGAAGGACATGCCGGTCACCGTCGCCGTCGATTCGCTGGGTACCTCGGTGCACATCACGGGGCCGAAGGAATGGCAGGCAAAGATCGGCAAGATTCCGGTCAAGGTGGCTTGATCGCCTGAAAGGCCGAGAAGGGACCTTCTCTCAATCGCCCAAGGCGATGTTGTTCGAGGCCGAGGATATTTGGCATCGTTTGTTCCACCTGCTTCCGCTGTGTGCCCTCAACGGACTGATGACATATTCATGGGCGATGGCTGCAATCCGATCCTGAACCTGCCCCTCACTTACGCTGTGACCTTTGCCGACAGGAACAGCAGCAGTGGGTTATCCGGGGATGCCTCAAAGCCGAAGTTCCGGTAGTACCGTGCCGCCTGTTCATCCAGTGCATCGACGAACAAACCAATTCCGCCTGCCTCGGCGTAGATGCGCTGCGCCCGTGTCAGGGCATCGACCAGCAGCAGTTCGCCCAGCCCCTTGCCCTGATACTGCCTATCGACAGCCAACCGGCCCAAACGTACACCGGGGATGCGACGCGGCAACTTCTTGCGCCAGGCTTCCGGCAGATGCCGGTTCTCGAGTTCCGCCAGCGTCAGTGCGTAATAGCCGCAGATGCGGGCAGGCAGTTCCTCGCGAACGGCGACGAAGGTCTTTGACAGCCCCTTGTCCTGATGCTGACGGGCGACCTGCCGCAACCAGTCATTCAGTTCCAAGCGGCCGCAGTCGAATCCCTGCCGGTCATGATCCCCAGCTAAAGGTCGTACCTGCATCATCTTGCTTGGCTTTCTGGTAACGCTTCAGGGCGGCCTTCAGCTTGGCATTCGGCTTGGGCGGGTTTTCCATCAGGTCGAGCAACCAGTTCCAGTCGCGCGGCGACAGACGAATCACGTCCTCACGCTCGATGACAGTCTGCGCCTCCTTCAATGCGGCCTGGACCAGAAACTGATTGACCGTGGCGCCGGTTAGCTCGGCCGCACGGCACAGCGTCTCGTAGACCTCATGTGGAACTCGGGCGCCGATACGATCCTGCTTGGCAATGGCAGTACCCATTACTCACCTCCAACAATTGCGTAAGCGCTCAGTGTATCACTGTCGCCATTTT
>JBIJDI010000199.1:0-5334 GCA_044344235.1 Sulfuritalea sp.
CCGGTCGGCTACCTCACGCTCAACTCGAACGGCATGATCGAGCAACTCAACCTCACCGCCGCCACGCTGCTCGGCATGGATAGCAAGGATCTGCTGACGCGCCGCTTTACTGCCCAGGTCATTGCCGAGGACCAGAATCGCTGGATGACGCTGTTTCTGGTCGTGATGAAGCAGGACGGCAAGGGCAGTGTCGAAGTGAACCTCCAACGCCGCGATGGCACGGTGTTCCCGGCGCTGCTGGATTGCCAGCGCGCAATAGTCGGCGCTGGCGACACGGTGCTGCGCATCGCCTTGACCGACATCAGCGAACGCAAGCAGCTCGAAGCCGAACTCGCGCAACACCGCAACCACCTCGAGCAACTGGTCTTCGCCCGCACCGCCGAACTGGCCCAGGCCAAGGATGCCGCCGAGGCCGCCAACCGTGCCAAGAGCATTTTCCTCGCCAACATGAGCCATGAACTGCGCACGCCGATGAACGGCGTCATGGGCATGACCGATCTGGCGCTGCGCCGCGCCATCGACCCCAAACAGATCGACTGGCTGACCAAGAGCCAGGGAGCGGCGAAGCACCTGATGGCGGTGCTCAACGACATCCTCGACATCTCCCAGATCGAATCCGAGCGGCTGACGCTGGAAGAGAAGAACTTCTCCCTGGCGCAGGCCATCGACGAGGTGCTGCAGATGCAGGAGGCGCCGGCCGAGGCCAAGGGGCTGAAGCTGTCCAGCGAAATCGACGCGGCCCTGCCCGAGCTGCTATGCGGCGACGCCATGCGCGTGCGCCAGATTCTGCTCAATTTCACCGGCAACGCCATCAAGTTCTCCGAACACGGCACGATCAGCGTGCGGGCCAGCGTCGCAGAGGAAGACAAGCACAGCGTCATCCTGAGGATCGAAGTCAGCGATCAGGGCATCGGCATCAGTCCCGCGCAGCTGGACCGCCTGTTCCGCGCCTTCACCCAGGCCGACGGCTTAGCGAATCGCAAGCACGGCGGCAACGGCCTCGGCCTGGTCATCTGCAAACGCATCGCGCTCTTGATGGGCGGTGATGCGGGGGCGGTCAGCGAAGAAGGCGTCGGCAGCACCTTCTGGGCCACGCTGCGGATCAAGCGGGCGGTGGCCGGCCAGCCCGTCGACAGCAGCCTGCCGATTGAGGCGGCGCGCGACGCCCTGGCGCGGCAGTTCGCCGGCGCTCGCGTGCTGGTGGTGGAAGACGATCCCGTGAACTGCGAGGTGTTGCGGTTCCTGCTGGAAGAGGCCGGCCTCGCACCTGAGATCGCGAGCAACGGGCAGGAGGCGGTGGAGATGGCCCGTCGTGGCGGCTGCGCCCTGATCCTGATGGATGTGCAGATGCCTGTGATGGACGGTCTGAAAGCCACCCGCGCCATCCGCCAAGTGCCCGGCATGGCAATGATCCCGATTCTGGCGATGACCGCCAACGCCTTCGAGGACGATCGCAGCGCCTGCATCGCGGCGGGCATGAACGCGCACATCGGCAAGCCGCTGGAGCCGGAGGTGATGTATTCGACCGTGCTGAAGTGGTTGCGAAAGTCGGCCGAGGTGCTGCCGGCCTGATCGCCAACCTTCGACGAAAGAAGAAGTGCGTTCAGACGGCCGCATACCGATGTGAACCGGCCAATGGGCATGCATCGACATCAGGGGAATGCGCATCGGACACCGATGCCGGCGCGTGCCCGGCTTGCGCCTGCTCGACGGGCGCTTCATGGAAATCAACCAGGCGATGGCGGTGCCCAAGGGCCGCGCGGCGGGGGCGGCCTACGTGGCGGCCTTCGGCGCAGCCGCATACATCTGCGTCATGCGCGCAGCCTCGTCGGCGACGCGCTGGCGCAGGTCGGGCGGGGCCAGCACTTCGACGTCGGCGCCGAACTTGAGGATGTCCATGATCAGCTCGCGATGGTCGGCGTAGGGGAATTCGAGCAGCCAGGAGCCGTCGGCGCTGTACGCGCCATTCTGTTTCGGATGCCAGGTTTCCTGCGCGACCCAGCGCGCACGCTTCGGCGTGAAGCGCAGCTTTGCGTGCTGCAGCTTGCGCCCGGAAAAAATGCCGTAGCCGGGGCCGAGGACTTCGTCGAGGCTGCGATGCGAGACCTCGCGCGCCTTCGTCTCGATGACCGTGGCGTCGCGGATGGAATCGAGGGAGAAGTTGCGGATGTCGTTGCGCAGGTGGCACCAGGCGTCGAGATACCAGTTCTCGCGGTAATACACCAGGCGCTGCGGCGAGACTTCGCGCTCGGTCATTTCGCCGCTGCCGCGCGCGAAATAGGTGATGGCGAGGCGTTTGCGGCGCAGCAGTGCGGCGCCGACCTTCTCGAAATGCGCGAGCTTGAGGTCGCGCTTGCCGAGGCCGACGATCAGCACGCGCCGGCGGATTTCCTCGGCGGTGTTTTCGGCGCTGCCGAGCAGGCTGTTGAGCCGAGCGATCAGCGGCTGGATATGCGGCGTGAGGATGCCGCCGGGATCAAGGTCGGTCAGCAGGTGCTGCATGGTCAGCAGCGCATGGACTTCGCCGGAGTTGAACCAGAGGCCGGGCAGCTCGTACTGGGCGCCGGCGTTGGCGTGCGGCGTGTCGAAGCGATAGCCGCCGGCGTCCCTGTCCCAGACGATGGGTGCGTTGAGGCGGTTGCGCATGTATTCGAGGTCGCGCTTCAAGGTGGCGCGCGAGACTTCAAGCGCCGCCATCAGGTCGACAAAGGACACCAGGCGCCGGTCGTGGATCATCTGGTCGATCTTGTAGAAGCGCTCAGTGCGATCCATGGCGGTTCTCGCTGATGAATTGGCGGAAGTGGTCGAGGCGGCGCGGGTGGATCACGCCGCTGGCGACGGCGGCCTTGATCGCGCAGTCCGGTTCGGCCTGGTGCTGGCAGTCGCGGAAGCGGCACTGGCCGAGGAAGGCGCGAAACTCGGCAAAGCCGAATTCGATTTCCTGCGGCGTCAGGTGCTTGAGGCCGAATTCCTGCAGGCCGGGGCTGTCGATCAGCGTCCCTCCCGGGCATGTGTCATTGGGTAGTTTGTAGAGGCGGGCGTAGGTGGTGGTGTGCTTGCCCGAATCGAGCGCGGTCGACAACTCGCGGGTGGGTGCGGCCGCGCCGGGTACCAGGGCGTTGGTCAGGGTGGATTTGCCCATGCCGGATTGGCCGACCAGCACCGAGCATTCGCCCGCCAGCAGCGGCAATAGCGGCGAGGCGTCGAGCTTGGCCGAGAGTTCGATGACGCGGCAGCCGAGCGCGACGAAGGGCGCCAGCAGCTTGCGCGCAGCGGGCAGGGCGGCGGCGAGATCGCTCTTGTTGAGGACGATGGTGGTGTGCAGGCCCTGATGCTCGGCGGCGACCAGCGCGCGGCTGAGCAGCATGTCGGAAAACGAGGGATCGGTGGCGACCACCAGCAGCAATTGCGTGGCGTTGGCAGCAATCAGCTTTTCGCGGTAGGCGTCGCTGCGGTAGAGCAGGGTGCGTCGCGGCGCATGGCCGGTGATCTGCCCGTCCGGCGTGAGTTCGACTTCGTCGCCGACGGCGAAGGGGCTTTTCTTGCCGCGCGGATAGCCGGTGGCAAGGGCGCCGTCGGCGAGTTCGATTTCGTAGTGCCGGCCGAAGGCGGCGACGATGGTGCCGTGCTTGTTCAACGAGGCTTACAGGGGGAGCAGGGCATCGATCTTTGCCGCGCAGATGAAGTCGTTTTCGGAAAGGCCGCCGATCGCGTGCGTGGTGTAGCTGACGGTGCACTGGCCCCAGCCGACGGCGAGATCGGGATGGTGATCCTCGCGATGCGAGATCCAGGCCGTGGCATTCACGAAGGCCATGGTTTCGTAATAGTTCTTGAAGGTGTAGGTCTTGCTGATGACGTCGCCCTGACGCTGCCAGCCGTCGAGCGTGGCGAGCAGTTTGGCAGCTTCATCATCGCTGAGCGGTGGCACGCCGCCTTCACAGGGTTTGCACCGGCCTTTGGACAAGTCGCAGACTTGGTTCATGCGGGCTCCGTCAAGATGTGCCGAGTCGCGCGATGCGCTGGCTGGCGGGTGGATGGGAATCGTGGAACAGCGAATGCAGCGGGTCGGGCGTCAGGGTTGCAGCGTTGTCTCGATAGAGCTTGGCCAGCGCCGTGATCAGGTCGGCCGCAGCGGTTTGCCTGGCGGCATAGGCATCCGCTTCATATTCGTGCTTGCGCGAGAACGCGGACGTCAGCGGCGCCAGCGGAAACAGGAAGACCGGCAGCACCATGGAGAACAGCAGCAGGCCCATCGCCGTACCGCCAGCGCCGACATTCAGTCCAGCGAAGAACCACGTCTGATCGATCAATTGCCCGAGCAGCCAGAGAAAGGCCAGGCTCAAGGCACCACTGAGCGCGATGCGCTTGATCACATGGCGATGCTTGAAATGCCCGAGTTCATGCGCCAGCACGGCTTCGATTTCCTGTGGCGCGAGTTTTTCCAGCAGCGTATCGAAGAACACGATGCGCTTGGCGCGGCCGAAGCCGGTGAAGTAGGCGTTGCCATGTGCCGAGCGCTTCGAGCCATCCATGACGAACAGGCCCGAGGCGGTGAAGCCGCAGCGCGTCAGCAGGGTCTCGATGCGCGCTTTCAGCGATGCATCTTCCAGTGGCGTGAACTTGTTGAACAGCGGTGCGATCACTGTCGGGTAGAGAAACAGCACCAGCAGGTTGGTGCCGAGCCAGACCAGCCAGACATACAGCCACCAGTTCTTGCCCATCACGTCCATCAGCCACAGCACCGCCAGCAGCAGCGGGCCGCCGATCAGCACGGTAAGCGCGGCACCCTTGGCCAGATCGGCAAACCAGAGCGGCCAAGTCAGTTTGTTGAAGCCGAAGCGCGCCTCGATGCGGAAGGTGCGGTAAAGGCTGGCCGGCAGGCCGATGACGAAGCCGAGCAGGCCAACGCAGGCGAACAGGGCGAGGCCCTGCAGATAGCCTCCACCCAGAAATCCGCGCAGGGCCTGATCGATCATGCCGAGTGCACCGCCGATGGTCAGGACCAGCAGCACGAGGGTGTCGAGGGCAATTTCGAGCATGCCGACGCGCACTTTGGCCACCGTGTAGTCGGCGGCCTTGCGATGATCCGCCAGGTCAATGCGGCCGGCGAAGTCCGGCGGCACCTGATTGCGATGCACGACGACATGGCGCAGATGCCGCATATCGAGCCAGAGGCGCAAGGCCGTAGTGAGGGCGAGAGCCAGCAGAAAAAGCAGAGTGAATTGGGATGAGGTCATGGGCAGGGGTCGGCTGTGCCAAAATGCAGGCTACACACGCACAGGCTGGGAAAATTATGGCACAAAATAAAATGGCTGATCCGGGGGTGTCCAGGGA
>JBIJDI010000200.1:0-5333 GCA_044344235.1 Sulfuritalea sp.
AGGCTTCGTTGTAGAAGTCGGGATTCTTCCAGTCGATCGGATGACGGGTCGGGGCCTGGAGATTTCCTTCGCGCATGGGGTATCCGTTCTTGCGATTTTAAAAGTCGGTGCCGGCGACACGTCCTTCGACAAGCTCAGGATGAACGGACCCCAATCGGGACCGGTCATGGTGAGCCTGTCGAACCACGCGCCGCCGGTTAAAAATCAGCCGTTCAGGCTGTCCAGCGTGCGCTGGAACTTGTTGGCGTGCGAGCGCTCGGCTTTGCCCAGCGTCTCGAACCAGTCGGCGATTTCGTCGAAGCCTTCGTCGCGCGCAGTCTTGGCCATCCCCGGGTACATGTCGGTGTACTCGTGCGTCTCGCCGGCAATGGAGGTCTTCAGGTTGGCGGCGGTGTCGCCGAACGGCAGGCCAGTCGCCGGATCGCCGCAGGATTCGAGGTACTCGAGGTGACCGTGGGCGTGGCCGGTTTCACCTTCGGCGGTGGAACGGAACACGGCGGAAACGTCGTTGAAGCCCTCGATGTCGGCCTTGTTCGCGAAATACAGGTAGCGGCGGTTGGCCTGGGATTCGCCGGCAAATGCGGCTTTCAGGTTGCCTTCGGTTTTGGATCCCTTGAGTTGCATAGTGATACTCCTCTGCGTTGGATGGATAGGCATCGCGCCGTCACGCGGCGCCAAGTCACGGCGTTGTTGTCTTGTGGATCAATCACGCTTCGACCTGATTGAACTTTAGCCGAGCGATCCGATTAGAGCCAATTGTATTTTTCGACAGAGGCCATAGTCAGGGACTATTGGGTCAATTTGCGGTGCGCGTGCCGGGCAGATGACAGTCGAGCAGCGCCTGGCGCATCACGTCGATGGCCTTGTGCCGCGGAAAACTGGAGCGCCACACGAGACCTACGCGCCGCGTCGGCGTCGGTTCGACAAAGCATTTGACGCGCAGCAAGGGATCGTCGTCGGGAATTCCATCGACGCTGCTGGAGGGCATCACCGTCACACCGACGCCCGAGGCGACCATATGGCGGATGGTTTCCAGCGAGCTGCCTTCCAGCACCTGCGGCGATTCGCCGCGACTGGCGCGGGTGCACAGGTCGAGCACCTGATCGCGGAAGCAATTGCCCGCGCCAAGCATCAGCAAGGGTTCATCGAGCAGTTGCTCGGGCCGCAACGACTTGAGTTTGGCCCACGGGTGGGAAGCCGGCACCAAAGTGCGGAAGGCTTCGTCATAGACCGGCTGGACCACGAGGCCCGGTTCCACGATAGGCAGGGCCAGCACCAGGACGTCGAGTTCGGAGGACTTCAAGCGTTCCAGCAGGTTTTCGGTGTAGCCCTCGGCGATGAACAGGGGCATCTGCGGTGCCAGGGCCTTGACGCGGGGCACCAGGGCCGGCAACAGCCAGGGGCCGATGGTGTAGATCACGCCGAGGCGCAAGGGGCCGGCCAGCGGATCCTTGCCCGCGGCGGCAACTTCGGCCACGCGCGCGGCCTCCGCCAGGGCCCGTTCGGCCTGGGCCACGACTTGGGCTCCGATCGGGGTGGCGCGGACGTCGCCCGAACTGCGCTCGAACAAGGCGACGCCGAGTTCGTCCTCGAGCTTTTTCACGGCCACCGAGAGCGTAGGCTGCGAGACATTGCACTTGTCCGCCGCGCGCCCGAAGTGGCGCTCGCGAGCCAAGGCGACGATGTAACGGAGTTCGGTCAGGGTCATGGCGAAATAGTGGTTTTGACTGCCGGGTGACGACCTCAGGGAGCCCGTCAGTGACTGCATTCAGGCTCGCGGTCAGCGCCAGGGAGACTATCACGACCGTGCGCTCGTCGCTTGGCGTCCCCCTGAGGCCACGGCTCAAGCCTGGTTTCATGGCGCCGGCGGCAGGTGATAATGAACGGCCATGTCCGCCGCCCTGCCACCCTTGATTGTCGCCCTGCTCGATCCGCGTCGCTATCCACATGCCGTCGACCGCGTCCAAGTGATCGAAACGCATGCCTCCTGGCTGCTTCTGGCCGGCGATTTCGCCTACAAGATCAAGAAGGCGATCACCCTCCCCTTCCTCGATTACGGCACGCTGGAAAAGCGCGAGGCGTTTTGCCGTGCGGAGCTTGTACTCAACCACCGGCTCGCCCCCGAGCTCTATCTTGATGTGCTACCCATCGGGGGTACCCCCGGGCAACCGCAACTGGGTGCAACGCCGGCCATCGAATGGGCAGTGCGCATGCGCCGCTTCGATGAGAGCGGCCGGCTTGATCGCGTCGCCGCACGCGGTGACTTGCAGCCCGCTCATCTTTCCCAACTCGCCACTACCCTCAAGGTTTTTTGGCAGGCGGCGGCCGTGGCCGCCCCCGACACGCGCTTTGGCGCGCCAGACCAGGTGCTGGCGGCGGCTCGGGAAAATTTTGTCGAGCTGCGCCAGCTGTTGCCCCAGGCGGATCAAGCGCAGGTGAAGCAGCTGGCGCGCTGGACCGAAGAGGAGTTCGCGCGTCGCGCTGCCGACTTCGCCGCGCGCAAGGCCGGCGGTTATGTGCGCGAAGGGCATGGTGACCTGCATCTGGCCAACCTGGTGCTGATCGACGGCCAGGTAACCCCCTTCGACTGCATCGAATTCAACGAGGATTTCCGCTGGAACGATCCCGCCAGCGAGATCGCCTTTGTCTGGATCGACCTGCTCGACCACCGCCAGCCGGGCCTTGCAGCATGGTTTCTTAACGCCTGGCTGGAGAGCAGCGGTGATTTTCAGGCGATGGCCGTGCTGCGCTTTTATGCCGTGTATCGCGCCGTGGTGCGCGCCAAGATCGCGGGCTTGCGCGCCGGGCAGGAAGATGCGAGCCAAAGGCAGGCCGACCTCGACTCGGCTCGCGCCTATCTGCAACTGGCGTGGCAGATCGCCGTTACCTGCCCGCGAAGCGGAATCCCAGGTACGCAGAGCGAGCCAGCGCCGACTCTTGTCGTCACCTGCGGCCTGTCCGGTTCGGGAAAGACCACCGCCAGTTCGGCGCGCCTGCTGGATCAGACGCTGAAGGGTGCCGGCAATATCGTGCGGCTGCGCTCCGATGTCGAACGCAAACGCCTGTTCGGACTGGCGCCGCAGCAGAACAGCGGATCAGCACTCGACGGCGGCATCTACACGGCCGACGCGACGGCGCGGACCTATGCGCGGTTGCGCACCCTGGCCAGCGATTTGCTGGCCGCCGGCTGGCCGGTGATCGTCGATGCGGCTTTTCTGCTGCGCGAGGAGCGCGCGACTTTTCGCGCGCTGGCGGCGGAGTTAGGTATCGGCTTCGCCATCCTCGCCACAGAGGCCCCGGCAGCGGAATTGCGCCGCCGTCTCGTAGCGCGCAGCGGCGACGCCTCCGAGGCAACCCTCGAAGTGCTGGAGAAACAGCTGGCCTGGTTCGAGCCGCTGGATGACGCAGAACATGCCTGCACCATAAGTACCCATTGAAGCCCATGTCACGACAAAGGCTTGAATCGGCGCCACGATCAGGCTAGTCTTCGATCCAAAGCCATTGTTGGCGGAGAATCCATGAAGGCCAGACCCGTAATCCATAGCGTGATCGCAGCACTGCTGATCACCCTTTCCAGCACCAGCGAAGCCGGGCGCGGCGGCAGCCGTTCTTCGTCGTCGTCGTCATCATCGTCAAAATCTGCGACAACTTCCGCGCCTGCGGCCGCCAAGACTG
This sequence comes from Sulfuritalea sp., assembly GCA_044344235.1. Classification (GTDB taxonomy): domain Bacteria; phylum Pseudomonadota; class Gammaproteobacteria; order Burkholderiales; family Rhodocyclaceae; genus Sulfuritalea. The sequence goes on from JBIJDI010000200.1 coordinate 3,676, forward strand.
CCGACAAGGAAACGTCTGCCGCTTCGGCCAGCAAAGGCGTCAGCGTCAATCTCTCCTCGGGAGGAAGCTCGTCTTCGGCGAGTGGCTCTTCGGCGGCAGCCGTAGCGACAGGCGCCGCAGTCGGCGCAGCGGCGGGGTCAGTGGCGGGTTCGGCGGCGGCCAAGACATCGGACGAAGACCAGCAAAAACAGGCGGACAAGCAGGGGAAGCAGGTGGAACTGGCGAGAATCGCCGACGAAAAGCGAAAGGCCGAGGAGGAGCGCAAACGCCTGGAAACAGCGCAGTTGGCCGAGCAGGCCGAGGAAGAACGAAAGCAGGAGGCGCTGCGCCGGGCTCAGGAAAAGAAGAAAAAGGAGCAATCGCGCCAGCAAGCGCAAGTTGAACGGGGCTGCGTGATCAAGTCGGTCATGACCGATGCTGAAATCATGAAATGCAGATAGGGTCCGTCGGATTCCTCAAGCGTAGCCCGTCAGGATTGCTTCCGCGCAACATCACCATACTGCTGGCGTAATCGTTCCATCCCGAGGCGGAACGCCTCGGCGGCGCCATGTTCGAATGCGCGTCAGCAGTTCGTCAATGGTATCGGGCATGGCATTCTCGCTCACGTAGTCCGGCCGCCCAGATCACGGCACAAAGAAAACGGGCATCCAGATCTGGATGCCCGTTTCAGAACTGCATCTTGCCCCAGCGGGCGGAAACTATTGAGCCAGGTAATCCGTCACCGCAACCCAGCGACCGTTCTGGATCTGGCCGACCTTGGACTTCTCGTTGCCCAGATGCTGCTTCGGCCCGAACTTGTATTCGGGGCTGCCGAACATGTCACGCGAGAAGGTAGTGCTCTCGAGGACCTTGATGAAGTTGTCGGTGGTCAGGTTCGGCCCGGTCTTCTTCGCCGTCTGCACGAACATGTCCATGGCGACATAGCCGTAAGCCGAGAACAGGCCGGGCTCTTCATTGAACTTGGTCTTGTAGGCGGCAAACCAGTCGCGCATGTTCTTCGACGAATCGTCCGCATAGGGCACCGCCACCTGGTGCATGGCATAGAGACCGTCCATCGCCTTGCCGCCGAGCTTGTGGATCAGGTCGGTATAGGCTGCGGAGGAGCCGATGAAGTTCGGATTCCAGCCCATCTTGCGTGCCGTGCCGATGGTGCCGATGGTCTCGCGGATGATGGTGCCGAGCACGACCGTGTCGCAGTCCGCCGCCTTCATCTTCGACACCTGCGCCGAGAAATCGGTCGCGCCGCGCTTGAAGGAGGTCTTCTCGGCGAAGCTCATGTTGATGTCCTTGAGGCCGTCTTCCGCGCCCTTCAGCACTTCGGTGCCGAAGTCGTCATCCTGATAGATGACACAGAATTTCTTCGCGCCGCGCTCCTTGACCATCCACTTCATGGACATGCGCATTTGCGTGTAGTAAGGCGCCGCAAAGGAAAACTTCAGCTTGTGCAGCGGCTCGTACATTTCGCGCGCTGCCGTCAGCGGGAAGAGGTTCATCACGCCCTTGTCGAACAGGGTCGGGAAGGTCGCCAGATTGACCGCCGTACCGATGGTGCCGACCATGGCGAAGAGCTTGTCCTGCTGCACCATTTTCTGGGCGGCGAGCAAGCCTTTCTTCGGATCGTAGCCGGAATCCTCGGCGATGAACTTCAGCTTGCGGCC
>JBIJDI010000202.1:0-5329 GCA_044344235.1 Sulfuritalea sp.
TTGCGCAGCCCATCTATGTGCGCGACAAGGTTGCATTGACGACTGTCGAGCGCATCGCGCGTGGCGGTGCGAGATAGTGTTGAGCTACGCCAGCATGACGGATGCCGATCTCGATGCAGTGGCGGCGGCAGAAACCCACATCCATCCTTTTCCCTGGACGCGCGGCAACTTCGCGGACTCGCTGGCCGCCGGCCACGGCGCATGGTTGGCGCAGGAAGACGGGCGGATGATCGGCTATGCGCTCATGATGCAGGCGGTGGACGAAGTGCACTTGCTAAATATCAGCATACTGCCGGAACTCCAGCGCGGTGGCCGTGGCTCGACGCTGCTGAACCATCTCGTCGACTGGGCCCGGATGCACGCGGCAAAGCGCATGTTGCTCGAGGTACGCCCCGGCAATGTGTCAGGTCAGCGCTTTTACAAGCTTCACGGCTTCGTCGAAATCGGGCGTCGCCGTGATTACTATCAGACGCATGAAGGCCGTGAGGATGCCATTGTGATGGCGCGTGAGCTATGACGTCCGACCGCGAACAGATCTTGCGCGAGATGGGTTTGGGCCCGGTCTGGAAACTGCGTGCGGCCGCGGCCGTACCGACGGTTGAGGAACATGTGACGTCGACCGCTGCGGCTCCCGAGCTATTGCCCGACGTGGCAGTGTCAAGGGCATCGATGATTGCGACTGCGACCACATCCGTGCCCATGGCCTGGGATGAACTTGCCGCTACCGTCGCGGCGTGCCGCCAGTGCCGACTCTGCGAGGCGCGCAAACAGGCGGTGCTGGGGGTGGGCGATATCAATGCCGACTGGTTGTTTGTGGGCGAAGGACCTGGTGCCGAGGAGGATGAGCGCGGCGAGCCCTTCGTCGGACAGGCGGGCAAACTGCTCGACAGCATGCTGGCGGCCATTGGCCTCGCGCGGGGCAAGAACGTTTACATTTCCAATGCCGTCAAGTGCCGGCCGCCGGAAAACCGCACACCGGCGCCGGAAGAGATCGCGGCCTGCAGGCCCTATCTGGAACGGCAGATAGAACTGATCCAGCCGAAGCTGATCGTGGCGCTCGGCCGGCCGGCGGCACAGACGCTGCTGCAGAGCGAAGTCAAGATTGCTGCCGCGCGCGGCAAGCTGCACGACTATCGCGGCGTTCCGCTAATTGTCACCTACCATCCCGCCTACCTCTTGCGGACCTTGCTGGACAAGGCCAAGGCGTGGGAGGACCTTTGCTTCATGCGACGGACGATGAAGCAGCAACAGGAAGGCTGATGTCTCACGGCAGCGAAGGTTCAGTCAAAGCTATTTTCTACGCGCTGGGCGCGAACTTCGGCATCGCCGTGGCGAAGTATGTGGCCGCGTTCTGGACCGGTTCCGGCTCGATGCTGGCCGAGGCGATTCATTCCACGGCCGACTGCGCCAATCAGTTGCTCTTGCTGCTGGGCCTGAAGCAGGCGCGCCGTCCCGCCAGCGCCGACTTTCCGCTGGGCCACCATCGCGTCACCTACTTCTGGTCGATGATCGTGGCCCTCATGCTGTTCTTCATGGGCGGCGCTTTCTCGGTCTATGAGGGCATCGAACGTCTGCTGCATCCGCAACCGCTGCAGCATGGCCTGATCGCCATGGCGGTGCTGGCCAGCGCCGTGGTGCTGGAAGCTTTCTCGCTATGGGGCGCGCTGAAGGAGATTCGCAAGATCGCTGGGCGCCAGCCCTTCCTCGTCTGGTTCCGTGAAACGCGCCAGTCCGAATTGATGGTGGTGGCGGGCGAGGATATTGCCGCCCTGCTTGGCCTCGCCCTGGCCTTCGTCGCGGTCGCTGCCACAGTGATCACCGGCAATCCGCTGTGGGATGCACTGGGCACGCTGGCTATCGGCATGGTGCTGATGGTGATTGCGATTGCCGTGATGATCGAAGTGAAAGGCCTGATCGTCGGCGAATCCGCTGCACCGCAATTGCGCGCCGAGATCGAGGCTTTTGTTGCCGTTCAGCCGGAAGTGGATCAGGTGCTGAACATCATCACCCTGGCCTGGGGCGACAAGGTCGTCATTGCGGTCAAGGCGCGAATGCGCGGCATGGAAACCCAAACCGGCCTGCAGCTGGTCGATGCCATCAACGCCGTCGAAGCACGCATGAAGGAGCGCTTTCCTGCAGCGCAGTGGGTGTTTTTCGAGCCGGACGTTCGTTAAGCGTCGCTGCGTCAGTGGTGAGCGACGTCTTCCAGATGCGCGACATCGTCGCGCATGCGCTGGTTGACCTCGTGCTGGCGCTTCACCAGCCACATCGTACCGGCGACGAAGAGGCCGAACATGACGATGATCCAGTAGATCGACAACTGCGCCTTGAGCAGTACCGAATAGGTGGTGGTCATGATCAGGATCGAAAGATTTTCATTGAAATTCTGCACCGCGATGGAATGTCCCGCACCCATCAGGATGTGGCCGCGATGCTGCAACAATGCGTTCATGGGCACCACGAAGAAGCCGGAGAAAATACCCACCAGGATCAGCAGCGGCGCTGCCAGCCACATGTCGCGCACGCCGATCATGGCGATGACGCCAACGCCCATGGCGATGCCCAGCGGGATTACGCGCACCGATTTGCGCAGCGTGATCATCCGCGCCGCAAGCACGGCACCGACGGCGACGCCGACGGCGACCACGCCCTGTAGCATGCTGGCCTTCGACAGATCCAGATTCAAGGCAACCTTGGCCCATTCGAGCACGATGAATTGCAGAGTCGCTCCGGCGCCCCAGAACAGAGTGGTTACGGCCAGCGAGATCTGGCCAAGCTTGTCGCGCCAAAGCAACTTGAGGCAATGGTTGAACTCGTGAAACAGATACACCGGGTTCTTTTTTAGCGGCTTGTGGTCGACACCGGTATCCGGAATGTAGAGATTGAACAGCGCTGCGACGAGGTAGAGCGCGCCGATGATGACCAGGGTCATTTCGGCCACGGTATCTACGCCCGTGTCGAGAATCGGAAAATCAAGAGACAGCAGGCTGTGTGCGATCTCAGGCCTGATCAGTGCTCCGCCGAGCACCACGCCGAGGATGATTGCGCAGACCGTCAGGCCTTCGATCCAGCCGTTGGCCACCACCAGCAGGCGGTGTGGCAGGTATTCGGTGAGGATGCCGTACTTGGCCGGAGAGTAGGCGGCGGCCCCGAGCCCGACCACGGCATAGGCGAGCAGCGGATGAACGTCGAAGAACATCAGGCTACAGCCGAGTATCTTGATGCCGTTGCTGATGAACATGACTCGCCACTTGGGCATCGAATCGGCAAACGCGCCGACAAAGGCCGCCAGCGCCACGTAGGACACCGTAAAAAACGTTTTCAGCAGGGGTTCATATTCTGCCGGCGCGTGCATGTCGCGCAGGATGGCAATCGCCGCGATCAGCAGGGCGTTGTCGGCCAGCGCGGAAAAGAACTGCGCCGCCATGATGATGTAGAAACCAGTACTCATTGATTGGGTCGGTGACCCGACCGTGCTTTAGGCTGCCGGTTTATATCACGAAAGGCGCGTCACTACTTTGATGTTGCAACGCACTAGAGGTCATATCCCACCGGGGGATACCGGCTTCGTCGCACGCTCCGCAGCCATAAATTGCGCTCATGGCGGGTGATTTGTGATTGAATACTCACCACACAGAAATTCTTCAATTCGGAGGTGGTTCGTATGGCCGATCGCCGGCTTCAGGTTTTCCACGCGGTTGCCAAGCAGTTGTCGTTTACCAAGGCAGCCGAAGTGCTGTTCATGACGCAACCGGCTGTCACGTTTCAGATCAAGCAGCTCGAAGAGCACTTCAATACGCGGCTTTTTGATCGCGGCCACGGGCGTATTGCACTCACCCCAGCGGGCGAGGTGGTGCTTGGCTATGCGGAAAAAATTCTCGGGCTGTCGTCGGAAATGGACGTGCGTCTGTCGGAATTGACAGGCGAGATCAGTGGCTCGTTGATGGTGGGCGCATCGACCACGATCGCCGAGTTCATGCTGCCCGGGATACTTGGTGAATTCAAATCGACCTATCCCGGTGTCCGCACGCGCCTCGTCGTCGGCAATTCGGAATCGATCGAAAATCGGGTCATGGAACACACCATCGACATCGGTTTCATAGAATCGCTGTCGCATGAGCCGAACCTTGAATGCGAGGTATGCTGCGACGACGAGCTGGTGGTGATCTGCCATCCGCGTTTCCCCCTGGCGCGGCACAAGGAATTGACGCCGCAGAAATTGCTGGAGCACGCGTTCATCTCCCGCGAGCCCGGGTCCGGCACCCGCGAATTCACCGAGAACTACCTGCGTCATGCAGGGGTCGCGCTCGACCAGATGAACGTGGTGATGGAACTCGGCAGCCCGATCGCCCTCAATGGGGTGGTCGAAACCGGGTTGGGTTTCGCCATCGCGTCGCGCGCCTCGGTATCGAAAGAGCAGCGGTTGGGTGACATCGTGGCAATACCGCTCAAGCCCCGACTGATCCGCACGCTCTCGATGGTGTATCCGAAAGAGAAGTTCCGTTCGCGGCTGGTGGCCACCTTTGTCGAATTCGCTTCCGGGCGGCTGCGTGCCTTGATCTCAAAAAAGCCGGCCTAGCCCGCAGCATGGCGCGACCGATACGAGCACGCCTGGACTGGTCGGCGCTGCGCCACAATCACACTGTCGTGCGGCGTCATGCGGGCGAAGCGAGTGTGTGGAGCGTGGTCAAGGCCGATGCCTATGGTCACGGCCTGTTGTCCGCGGCCGGAGCTCTGGCTGAAACGACCGACGGCTTTGCCTTGGTGGAACTCGAAGGCGCCATGGCTCTGCGGGAGCAGGGGATTGCCCATCCCATCCTGATGCTGGAAGGTCCCTATCAGGCCGATGAACTGCCTTTGTTCGCCGAACTTGAACTGACGCCCGTACTGCACACCATGTGGCAGGTGGAGGCGCTGGTTGATGCCCGCTTGCCGGTGCGTATGCCGGTCTACCTGAAACTGAATACAGGAATGAACCGTCTCGGCTTCAACGCGGATGACTTCGCCGGGGCGCTAGCCAAACTCGTTGCCGCAGACTGCATCGCATCGGCCACGCTGATGACACATTTTGCCGACGCCGACGAAGCGGGCGGCGTTGCGCAGCAGCTGGAGTGCTTTCGCGCCATGGCCGGCGGCCGCGAATTGCCGGTGTCGCTGGCCAATTCGGCAGCTCTTTTGCGTTTTCCGGAAACAGTCGGCGATTGGGTGCGGCCCGGCATCATGCTCTATGGGGCGTCGCCATTTCCACATATGCGTGGCGCCGCCGAGCTCGATCTGCAGCCCGTGATGACGCTGGAAAGCGAGTTGATCGCGGTGCGTGAGCTTGCGC
>JBIJDI010000203.1:0-5293 GCA_044344235.1 Sulfuritalea sp.
CGCCACGATTACGCACGTGACTGGAAGAAGCGCACCGGCGGACAGGTCGTGGCAACGATGTGCACCTATACCGCGGAGGAATTGCTGATTGCCGCCGGCATGCTTCCGGTTCGGGTGCTTGGCGCACATGAACCGCAGAACGTGACGGAGCCGCACATCTTCGGCATGTTCTGTCCCTTCTGCCGCGATTCCCTGGCCCAGGGCCTGCTCGGTCGCTTCGATTACTGCGAGGGCGTGACGCTGACCCAGTCCTGCATCCAGTATCGACAGACCTTCAGTTCCTGGCGCAGCAATGTCCCCAGCGTACAGTGGGACTACTATGTGCCGATGCCGAACGACGTCCAGTCGCCGCATGCACGCAAGGCCCATCACGCTGAACTCCAGTCCTTCCGTACCTTCCTGCAGGCGCTGACCGGCAAGGAATTGACGGATGCGATGTTGAAGGAGGCATTGGCCGTGGTTGACGAAAATCGCCGCCTGTTGCGCCAGTTGTTCGAATACCGCAAGGTCGAAAATCCCCAGGTTACCGGCGTCGAAGCGCTTTACGCTTCCCTCACCGCCCAGTTTGTGGACAAGCGTGAGCACAACGAGATGTTGAAGAAGGTGCTCGCCGCTCTGCCGTCGCGTGAGTTGAATCGCAAGGAAGGTGTGCGTTTCATGACCATCGGCTCGGAAAACGATGACCTCGCCTTCATGGCCATGGTCGAGTCGGTCGGCTCCACCATCGTCATCGACGACCAGTGTTCCGGCACCCGCTACTTCTGGAACGAGTCGAAGCCCGAGGATGACGTGATCAAGGCCATCGCCGATCGTTATTGCGACCGGCCCGCGTGCCCGACCAAGGATTACCCGAACCATACGCGCTTCGATCATGTACTCGGCCTGGCCAAGGAATTCAACGCTCGCGCGGCGATCTTCCTGCAGCAGAAGTTCTGCGATCCGCACGAGGGTGACTATCCGGACCTTAAGGAACACCTCGAAAAGAACGGCATCCCGACGCTGTTCCTCGAATTCGACATTACCAACCCCATCGGCCCGTTCCGCATTCGTATCGAGGCATTCCTCGAAACGATGAGCGACGAAGAGCTGTTCTAGAACTGACGGGAGAGAACGATGAACGCACCGAACAAGTATCCGACCGAAACCCTCAAGCTGTGGGGCAAGGCGAAACAGCTGCGCGAGCAGTATTACAAGAACTACGCCACCGCCAAGGACAACGGCGGCCTCCGCTGGTCGGGCTCTGCCTGGGCGCTGGATGCGCTGCCGGCCGGCCTCGGCGACGACGTCTATTCGCTGACCGGCGAGCCCTACGCGGCCGCCGTGGCGCACGACAAGAAATTTGCCAAGGAATGCATGGATGCCGCCGAGTCGGTGGGTTTCGCCCGCGACCTGTGCTCCTACATGCGCATCTACTGGGGTGGCATGCACCTCGACAAGTACCTGTATGGCGGCAAGTTCCCCAAGCCCGACTTCATTTTCCAGACGCAGATCTGCTGCTCGCACTCGAAGTGGTACCAGCACGTGGCCAAGGTCGAGCAAGTGCCGCAGTTCTACGTGGACGTCGGCGTCGGTCCTTACAAGGACATGAACGCCGCGCGCCTTGATTACGTCACCAATCAACTGCATGACGGCATCGAGTTTCTGGAGAAAACCACCGGCCGCACCTTTGACGACGAGAAGTTCATCAAGGCCGTGAAGAACGAAATGCGTTCGACCAGCCGCTGGGCCGACATCTGCGCCCTGAACAAGGTCAAGCCTGCGCCACTCGACGAAAAGACCATGTACTCGCTCTACGTGCTGGCCACCTTGTCGAAGTCATCCCAGTGGTGCGCCGACTTCTACGACGAACTCTACGAAGAGGTCAAGGATCGCGTGGCGCGCGGCATCGCCGCCGTGCCCAACGAGAAGTGCCGCATGATGTCCGACACGCAGCCGCCCTGGTCCTTCCTCAAGATCTTCCGCTACCTCGAAACCTATGGCGCGGTGTCGATCGGTTCGCTCTACACCTTCGCCCTCGAAGGCATCTGGGAAGACAAGCCGGATGGCAGCTGGGGCGGTCGTTCCCTGCCGTGGGAGAAGGGTATCGAGATGAATACCCGCGATCAGGTGCTGCGCCTCTATGCCGACTGGAACCTGTCGAAGCCGCAGTGGCAGCACTTCTTCGATCCGCGCCTGAAAACCGAAATGATGCTGCGCATCATCAAGGAATGGCAGGTGGATGGTGTCATGCTGCACCTGAATCGCGGCTGCGAAGGTTTGTCGCTGGGCATCATGGAAAACCGCGGCGGCATCGCCAAGGCGGGTGTCCCGATCATGACCTTCGAAGGCAACATGGGTGACGAGCGCGAATTCGACGAGGGGCGTGTCCAGGCGCGCGTCGATGCCTTCATGGAACAGCTCGGTCTGCGGCGCCAAGCTGCTTGACCGTTCAAGAGAATCTACAGGAGGAATCCAAGATGATTACAGCCGGAATCGATATGGGCTCGCGCAGCGTCAAGGTGGTGCTGCTGGAGGAACTCAAGGTGGAAGGTGCGCCGCAACTGAAATACGGTGTCAAGAAAGTGCACATCATGATGCCGGGCGACCTGGATCAGGACGTGGCCGCCAACAAGGCCTACGACGAAGTGCTGGCGGCAGCCGGGCTGACGCGTGATGATGTGAAAGTTGTGTTTGCCACCGGGGCGGGCCGCAAGCAGGTGGCATTCGCCGCCGAAGGCATTACCGAGATGACCGCCGGCGCCAAGGGCGCTGTGTTCATGTTCCCGCAGGCGCGTACCGTGGTCGATGTCGGCGCCGAGGAAGGTCGTGGCATGAAAACCGATGCCGAAGGTCGGGCGATCGACTTCGCCGGCAATGAAAAATGTGCAGCAGGAGCCGGATCTTTCGCCGAAGCGATGTCTCGCGCACTGCAGATGACGCTCAAGGAATTTGGCGACGCCAGCCTCAAGTCCGACAAGTCGATTCCGATGAACGCCCAATGCACGGTATTTGCCGAGTCCGAAGTGGTGTCGCTGATTCATTCGGCCACACCCAAGAACGACATCGCCAAGGCCGTGCTCGATGCCGTCGCCAGCCGCGTCTGCGCCATGGTGCGTCGCGTCGGCATCGAGGGCGAAGTGGTGCTGATTGGTGGCATGGTGCATAACGCAGGTTTCGTTCAGAGCCTGAAGGGCGCGATGGGTGTCGACACGATTTCCCTGCCCGACATGCCGGAGTACATCAGCGCGCTAGGTTGCGCCCTGATTGCCGCCGAGCGTCAGCAGTGATGAAACCCCTGCGTAGCGGGGCGGGCCAGCAAAAGACGCTGACCTCGCCGCTACCGATGAATCCCTACGCATAAAGGAGCGAAAACATGAATGCAGAAGTGGTAGCGGAAACCGTCCCGGAGAAGAAGGAATTCTGGCGCTGGCAGGAAAACGTCTGGATCGACGAAACCAAGGACTGGAAGAGCGCAAAGATCATCACCTGCGGCATTGACGTCGGCTCGGTGTCGTCCCAGGCGGTGTTGGTCATCGACGGCGAACTGTACGGCTTCAACAGCATGCGCACCGGCAACAATTCGCCGGATTCGGCCACCAACGCCCTGCAAGGCGTGATGGACAAGTGCGGCATGAAGCTGGAAGACATCCATTACGTCGTCGGCACCGGCTACGGTCGCGTCAACGTGCCCTTCGCGCACAAGGCCATCACCGAGATCGCCTGCCATGCCCGCGGCGCCAATTACATGGGCGGCAATGGCGTGCGCACCATTCTCGACATGGGCGGCCAGGACTGCAAGGCCATCCACTGCGACGAAAAGGGCAAGGTCACCAACTTCCTGATGAACGACAAATGTGCGGCCGGAACCGGCCGCGGCATGGAAGTCATTTCCGACCTGATGCAGATTCCGATTGCCGAACTCGGCCCGCGTTCCTTCGACGTCGATGTCGAGCCGGATGCCGTGTCGTCGGTCTGCGTGGTGTTCGCCAAGTCCGAAGCCCTTGGTTTGCTCAAGGCCGGCTACACCAAGAACAAGGTCATCGCCGCGTATTGCCAGGCCATGGCCGAGCGCGTGGTGTCCCTTCTGGAGCGGATCAATGTCGAGGAAGGCTTCTTCATCACCGGCGGCATCGCCAAGAATCCGGGCGTCGTCAAGCGCATCGAAAAGCTGCTCGGCATCAAGGCGATGGAGACCAAGATCGACAGCCAGATCGCCGGCGCACTGGGCGCTGCGCTGTTCGGCTACACCTTGATGTCCAAAAAGGCCGCAGCCGCCTGATACCCTCTCGCGGTGGACTGACAGAAGGAGAAAGACATGATCGCCAACTACGGTTACAAGGATGGTTCCGGTGAGTACTACATCAGCATCGACACCGACAAGTGCATCGGCTGCACGGCCGAACGCGCCTGCCTGACGGCGTGTCCGAAGCAGATGTTCGAAATCATCACCGATGATTACGACGACGAAGTGGCCTGGATCAAGAAGCCGAACTGCCGCACGCTTGCCTATGACTGTGCCGACTGCAAGCCGTCTGGCGGCTACAGCAGCCTGCTGTGCATCGCCGCCTGTACGCCGGGCGCGATCAAGCATTCATGGTAGACGCAGGGTGATTCCGATGGCAGAGACACGGCGTGTGATTCCGATTGCCCAGGCCAAGGTGGTCAGCCCCGAGGATGCTTTGCTCAAGGACGGCTGGGTGCGCCAGACCACCATCGGCGAGCCGCGCCTGTCGGAGATCGTGCAGAACTACAAGGCGATGGGCTTCGAGGTCCATGTCGAGGAGTTCAAGACGGACGGGGAAGGCTGCAACACCTGTTTCGATGCGGGCCAGGAAATGGGCTTCATGTACGGCACGGTCTATGTGCGCAAGCGCAGCGAACCGGCCGGCGAAGACGAACTGTTTGAATAAGGAGGAATGAAATGGCGAATCAAATTAGAGTAATGCGCGTACTGCGCCAGGGGGATCTGGATGCCATCGTCGCCATCGACGCGTTCGCGTCCGGCGAGCCGCGCCGCGAGTATTACGATCGCAAGATAGCCGGCATCTTGAATAAAAATGCCAACGTCAATACCTCGATCGTCTGCGAGATCGACGGCAAGGTGGTCGGCTTCGTAATGGGTTACGTCTTCTTCGGCGAGTTCGGCATTGCCGACGCCACGGCAACCATCGACACGCTGGGCGTGCATCCCGATTTTCGCAAGTTCGGCGTCGCCGCCGAAATGCTGGATCAGTTCATGATGAACATGAAGGCTGCCGGGGTGAAGAAGGTCTATACGCTGGTGAATTGGGACGATTTCGCCCTCGAGAAATTC
>JBIJDI010000334.1:0-3471 GCA_044344235.1 Sulfuritalea sp.
CCGCCAGTTGGGTGGCGTGCCGATTCTGGGCGGGATCGAGGCCATCGAACGGCATGCGCAACGCTCCGATGCCCGCCACGCGATCATCGCCATGCCTTCCGCCTCGGTGGCGGAGCGCCGTCACGCGACGGAATTGGCCGCGGCAGCGGGGCTGGCGGTGATGACCGTGCCCTCGCTCGACGATCTTCTGACGGGGCGCGTGGCGATCTCGGCCATTCGCAAGGTCGAACTGGAAGACCTGCTCGGCCGCGACCGCATCGAGCTCGACGAAGCGGGCCTGCACGGGCTGCTCCAGAACAAGACGGTCCTGGTGACTGGCGCCGGATGCTCCATAGGGTCCGAACTGTGCCGCCAGATCGCCCGTTTCGGGCCACAGAAGCTGGTGTTTCTGGAACAGTCCGAGTTCGCGCTCTACAGCATCGAGCAGGAGTTTGCCGGGAGGCCGGTGACATGCGTGATCGGCGACGTGAAGGATGTCGCCCGGATGAGCGTCGTATTCGCCGAACACCGACCCGATGTGGTATTTCATGCCGCCGCCTACAAGCATGTGCCGCTGATGGAGTCGGCCAATGCCTGGGAGGCGGTACGGAACAACGTCCTGGGTACATTGAATGTGGCGCGCGCCGCCATCGCAAGTGGTGCTGGGGAGTTCGTGCTGATTTCCACCGACAAGGCAGTCAATCCGACCAACGTAATGGGTGCCAGCAAGCGCCTCGCGGAGGTGGCCTGTCAGGCCGTTCAGGCGCAGCGCTCCGCGACATGCTTTGCGATGGTGCGCTTTGGCAACGTACTTGGATCGTCGGGCAGCGTGATTCCAAGGTTTCGCCAGCAGATAGCGGCCGGCGGGCCGGTGACGGTGACGCATCCGGACATCATTCGCTACTTCATGCTGATCCCGGAGGCCGCGCAGCTGGTGCTGCAGGCGGGCCTGATTGCCAGTCGGCAGCAGGACGGCGGCCAGGTTTTTGTGCTGGACATGGGCGAGCCGGTGAAGATTGTCGATCTGGCGCGCGACCTGATTCGTCTATCCGGCTTTACCGAGGATGAGATCAAGATCGAGTTCACCGGCTTGCGTCCCGGCGAAAAACTCTACGAGGAATTGCTGGCCGATGGCGAATCGACCTTGCCGACGCCGCATCCGAAATTGCGCATAGCCAAGCCTTCAGCGGTGCCTGATGACCAATGGCTTGCCGATCTTGAGCAATGGCTCTCGGTGCCGTCGCGCACCGAGGCCGAGGTGAAGCAGGGGCTCAAGGCTCGCGTGCCGGAATATCAGCCGTTCGCCGCTGGCCAGCTATAATCAATTCGCCACTTGTTCGAGGAGAAGGCGATGGGCCTGCCGCGACGCGATATCGAATACCACACCTACGCTGACTACTGTTCATGGCCGGACGATGTGCGTTATGAGTTGATCGATGGCGCGGCCTACGCGATGGGGCCGGCGCCGTTGCGGGTGCATCAGAAGGTGCTCGGCGAGATGTTTCACCAGGTAAGCTCGGCCCTCGAAGGCAAGCCCTGCGAAGCCTACATCGCCCCCTTCGACGTGCGCTTGCCGAAATCCGACGAGGCTGACGGCCTGGTCGATACCGTAGTGCAACCCGATCTCTCGGTGATTTGTGACCCGGGAAAACTTGACCGTCGCGGCTGCCGCGGCGCGCCCGACTGGGTGGTGGAGGTGCTTTCCCGCTCGACCGCGAGCCATGATCAGATGGTCAAGCGCCGCGTCTATGAGCGTGCGGGTGTGAAGGAGTTATGGCTTGTCCATCCGGTCGACAGGATTGTGCTGATCTATCGTCTGGACCTGGGGCGCTACGGCGCGCCGGATGTGTTCGAACTCAAGGACAGCCTGCCCGTCGGCATCCTGCCGGAAATTGTGATCGATTGGGCAAAGGTGACTCACGGCCTACCGGAAGAAGACTGATCGACGTTCGAGGAGAAGGCGATGGGCCTGCCGCAGCGCGATGCCGAGCACCACACCTATGCCGACTACTGTTCATGGCCGGATGATGTTCGCTATGAGTTGATCGATGGTGTCGCCTATGCCATGGGTCCGGCGCCGGTGCGGCGGCATCAGGGGATACTTCTTGAGTTGTTTCGCCAGGTGGCCAACGTCCTCGAAGGCTCGCCTTGCCGTCCCTACATCGCGCCTTTCGATGTGAGGCTGCCCAAGGCCGGCGAGATCGACGATGACGTCAACACCGTCGTCCAGCCCGATCTCGTGGTGATCTGCGATCGCGCCAAGCTCGACGACAAGGGCTGCCGCGGTGCGCCGGACTGGGTGGTGGAGGTGCTCTCCCCCAGCACCGCCGGGCATGACCAGATTCTGAAACGGGCGCTGTACCAGCGGGTTGGCGTGCGCGAATACTGGCTGGTGCATCCGGGCGACCGCCTCGTCACGATCTATACGCTCAACGCCGGAAGCTACGGCGTGCCGGACGTGCGCGAATTGGTCGGCACGCTGGCGGTCGGCGTCCTGCCCGAAATTGTGATTGATTGGGAGCGCGTCGTCAGGGAACTGGATTACTGAGGTTCAAGGACGCGAAGGCGCTGACGACTTCGTCGACGCCGATATCGGCAACATCGAGCGAGGGTTTTTGCAGCAGGCGATAGTGGACGCCCCAAGGCCGCCAATGCGTCGCGCCGGAGTTGCCGAACAGGCAGACGATGGGCAGGCCCAGGCCCGCTCCGATATGCATGGCGCCGCCATCGGCGCAGATCATTGCATCGCATTCAGCCAAGGCGGCGATCAACTCGGCAAGGGTTTGCGTGGGGCTGGGAATCACCGTAGCGCTGGCGCCGACTCTTGCCATCACTTCCCTTGCCTTGGCATCGTCGCCCGGGTGCAAGGGGTTGTCTTCGGTGCCAGGCGACCAGAGAAGGATGAAACGTACGGGGCCCAGTGAGGCAATCGCCTTGATGGTTTCGGCAAAGCGCTCTGCCGGCCAGCGTTGCGAGGGTTTGCGTGCGCTGATGTGGATGCCAATGGTAAGAGTCGGCGTTGGCTGGCTCTGCATACCTGGGATGCCGCTTCGCGGGCAGGTAACGGCGATCGGAACCGTCACTTTGCAGGCCGGCGGCGAGCCCTCTATTCCGTAGATCGCGGCGACGCGAAACACGTCCTCGACTTCGTGGCGCTCGTCTTTGTCGAGCGGAATCGATACATCCAGCCTGCCGTTCTCCCCGAAGCCAATAATCCGCTTGGGTTTCAGCCACCGCGCGAGCGCGACGAGTCGCGGCTGCAGCGCTGGCGCGGCAAGGATCACGTCGTCGAGCCCCATCTGACGCAGCCTGTACATCATCGCCAGACGTCGCCACAAAATACCCGGAAGCGACTCGCCGTGGCCCCGATGCTTGGCCTTGGTGTAGACGAACACTTCGTCGAGATCGGGGTTGCCGTCCAGTACCGGAGCGTTGTAGCTATTGACCAAAGCACCCAGCCAGCCCTCGGGAAAGCGCTGGCGCAAGGCGGCG
>JBIJDI010000110.1:0-7693 GCA_044344235.1 Sulfuritalea sp.
TGTAGGCGCGCAAGTACCATTCGGTTCCCAGCGCGAAGCCATCGCCTTTGGGCCATAACGCCAGAGTGCGCGACATTTCCGCAGGCAGCAGGGTGAGCGGCGTGCCGTTGAAACGGGGGACGAAGTAATTTCGCCAGTCCGCCACCACCAAGCCGCTGGCCGCATGCAGCGGCGCGACCAGGCCAGGGGTCTCCGCCGGCAGAAAGCTGCGGTGCAAGCTGTCGAAGACGGCCGGCACCTTGCCCGATATCTCATAGCTGAAGCGCACCTGCGCGCCGCTATGCGACAGCTTGAAGGTTTCGATGCTGTCGCGCAGGTCCGCCACCAGCGGGCCGTGGAACAGGGGGCGCTGTCCTGCTGCGTCGACAACACCCCATGCCGGCGCGCCGCTGCCAAACGCCAGTCTGCCGCCAGGCAGGGACACCAATTCCAGAATCGTGCTTGGCGTCACTCTCGAGTCGCGGGCCGCGCCACGCCCGCCATCGGTCCAGCGGCGTATGAAAATCTGATTGTCCGCTTCGGCCTGGCCCGCCGCGAACAAGATCCCTCCGTCGCGCGACCAGGCGACGCTGCTCAAGCCCGCGCCTACCCCGGCCGAATTCGGCGCGAACAGCAGGTTCAGGCTATGGCTGTCGAGCACGTTGACGGCCGGAGTGTCGACGAATCCCACTGCGATGCGTTGTCCGTCGGGAGAGAAGCGCGCGGCAAACGGCTGCTTGCCGCCGGGGGCGGCGCGCTTGGCCAGCAGGCGCAGATTCTTGCCGTCGAAACGATACAGGCGCAACTGGCCATCCACGGACGTCGTCAGCAGTCGGCCGTCGCCGCTGAACTCGACGCTGTAGCTGGGGTTGTCGTAGTCGTCATCGGAGGCCAGCAGTTGCCCGCTGGCGGAGGAATATACCCGCACGCCTTTTTCGCTCATCGCTGCCGCCAGCCAGCGGCCATCGGGTGAATAGGCGAGATGCATGATGTAACTGGGCAAGCCGGACAGGCGGCGCAGCAGACGACCGGTGGCGCGCTCGAACAGGTAGATCGAGCAACCATCCGGCCCGACGGTGGCCGTGTCGTCACTGAACTGCGTCGCTCCGGCCGCCGCCACGACGGCACCGTCCGGCGACATGGCCACCGCACGCATATGCCCCTCATTTTTGGGCCCGATGGGCGGGCGCAGCGTGGTCAGCAGCCGGCCATCGGCCAGGTTCCAGATGCGCACCGTCTTGTCGTTCGAAGCCGTGGCAAGCCAGCGCCCCGACTGGTCGGCAGCGATGCGCGCGATCTGGGCGGTGTGTCCGCCCGGGTTGATGCGCAGGATCGGCTCGGCAGGCGGTTCGGCGGCAGCGGGGAGGCCGGCATGCGAAATCAGGAAAAGAAACAACAACGCGCAGTATGACGCGCGGGCACGTGGCATCTGTGTTGTCATCGACTGCATCCCTGTTGCCGTTTCAGTGGGCATTCTAGCTACCGCGTTGGTTGCGGAGTCAAGAGGTACCGAACAGTGCAGGAAACACCTGCCTGCCAGTACTCAGGCTATCACTCCTGTAATTCTCCGGGGTCGTGAATTTCATTCCAACCCAAGGCACTGGCTACCCTCGCAAAATCGTCTCCCGGAGGGGCCGCAATCGTCAGCGTACGTCCATCCTGCGGATGGCGCAGCTCGATCCCGGTGCATGCCAGCAGCAAGCGCCCGCAGCCGAAGCGCTGCTGGAAGAAGCGGTTGTGGATTCCCTTTCCCCAGGTGGCGTCGCCGATGATGGGGTGGGCGATGTGCTTCATGTGGCGGCGCAACTGGTGCTGGCGGCCGGTCTTGGGCAGAAGTTCCATCAGCGCGTAGCGCGAGGTCAGATAGCGGTCGACGGCGTCGGGCAATTCGACGGTCGCCAGGCGGCGGTACTCCGTCACCGCCGGCAGCGGTTCGGCTGCGCTGCCGGCGCTGAACTTGCGCCCGTAGTCGTCGAACTGGCGCGACAGCGGATGGTCGATGACGCCGGATTCTGGCGGCCAGCCGCGCACCACGGCGAGATAGTGCTTCTCGATTTCGTTGCGCTCGAACTGGCCGCCGACTGCGCGTGCGCTGTCGGCGTCGAGCGCGAACAGCAGCACGCCGGACGTGCCCTTGTCGAGCCGGTGCAGCGGGTGCACGCGCTGTCCGATCTGGTCGCGCAGCAGTTGCACGGCGAAGCGCGTTTCGTGGCGGTCGATGTCACTGCGATGGACCAGCAGGCCGGCGGGCTTGTTGATCGCAACGAGGAAATCGTCGCGGTAGAGAATGTCGAGCATGCCGCGCCGCTGTTGCGCGGCTAGTACTGGACGCCCTGCGCCTCGCAGAGAAACTTCATCAGCGGTGCGGCGGCGGCGAAGCGCCCGGCGGCCAGCTTCACCAGCCCGGAGCCGGTTACCTCGGCGGCGGACAGTGAGGCAAGGCCGATGAAGTCCTTGCGCTTGAGGTCGTCGATCGCCGGGTGGTCAGCGGCATAGCCGCGCGGCGGCCGCGTCAGGCTGTCGCCGGCCAGCGCCCAGTGGGTGGCGAACTTCTTGTCGTCGCGCACGGCGAACCAGCGCGTCGGATTCGCCGTGATCAGGTCGCGTATGTGCCCCAGCATGTCGGCTTCGGGATGCCAGCAGCCGGCGCCGAAGAAACATTCGTCGCTCGCGATGTGCAGGTAGAAGCCCGGGGCGTGCACGTCCTTGCCCAGCTCGTGACGGAACTGGATGCCGATGTTGGTCTTGTAGGGGCTCTTGTCGCGGGCGAAGCGCGTGTCGCGGAAGACGCGCATCAGCGAGCCGCCCATCTTGCGCGGCTCGGCGCGGAAATGCGGGGCGAACTTCGCCAGCGGCTCGGCCATGGCAGCGATGAAGTCCAGCGCCGGCTCGCGCACCAGTTCTTCATAGCGCGGCTTGTTGGCCTCGAACCAACTGCGGTCGTTGTTGGCGGCGAGCTCATCGAGGAAGCGGAAGGTGGCTTTGCTGAACATGGGTTCCTCCCCGGTACGGCGGTCGGATCAGGCGGCGGCCGAAGTTTTCAGCGTGAGGCGGCGATCCAGCCAGTTGTCGATCTTGTCGGCGGCCACGGTCCATTGCGGCTCCATCATGATCATGTGCCCGGCGCGCGGGATCACGCAGGTTTCGGCGTTCCAGCCGGAGGCGGTGAAGTACAGTTGATTCGACGGAAACAGCGCGTCGAGTTCGCCGCCCATGACCAGCGCCGGAATCTTCGGCCGGCGCTTTGGCGAGCGCCAGGCCAGCGCCATCATCTCGGTGACGGCCGCCATGGATTCGTCCTGCACCAGCGGCTTGAAGGCGGCGAACTGTTCCGCCGTCACGTCAGGCGAGAAATACACTTCGCGCATCACCTTGACCGTGTTTTCGGTGTACTTTCCGCGCACCGCGTAGGCGGCCTCCCGCAGGAAATCCGGCTGCCGGACGTGCAACTGGGCGCTACAGCCGGCGAGGCCGGTGGTCGGCACCGGTGCCATCATGATCACGGCCGCCGCCTGTCCCTTTTCGAGAAAGCGCTGCACCACCAGTGCGCCCATCGAATGCCCGATAAGCACCGGCGGGGTTGGCATTTCCGCGACCAGTTGCGCGACGTCGGCGGCGTAGTGATCGAGGTCGTAGCTGTTGAGGTTTTCGCGACCCCCGCTCTCGCCGTGGCCCGAGAGATTGATTGCGTGGCAGTGGTAGCCCAGCTTGCTGAAGTGGGGCAGGAAGTTCACGTCCCAGCAGCCGGCATGGACATAGCCGCCATGCACGAAGACCAGCGGCGGATGCCCGTTGTGCTTCTTTGCCGGGCGATGCAGGGTGTGCAGTTTGCGGTGACTCAAGGGCGAACTCCGGAAATGTGGGCGCGGGTCAGAACAGTATCACGCCGCGTGCGTTTCGGCCTTCGGCCAGATCGGCGAAAGCCTGCGGCGCTTCCTCGATGGTGTAGGTGCGAGTGATCAGTTCGTCGAGCTTGAGCCGGCCGCTGCGATAGAGGCCGATCAGGCGCGGGAAGTCCTGCTGCGGACGCGCCGAGCCGAAGTAGCTGCCTTTCAATGTCTTCTCTTCGAAGGTCAGGCTGGAGGTGCGGATCGTGGTCGTGTCCTTCGGCCCCGCAACGCCCACCACCACCGCCGTGCCGCCTTTGCGCAGGCAGCCGTAGGCCTGCGCCGCGATCTCGCCGAGGCCGACGCATTCGAAGGCATAGTCGGCGCCGCCTTCGGTGAGCTTCTTCAGGGCCTTGACGATGTTCTCTTCGTTCTTCGGGTTCACCGCGTGGGTCGCGCCGAACTGCTTCGCCATTTCGAGCTTGGCGTCGGACGTGTCGACGGCGACGATGATGCGGGCGCCGGCAATCGCGCAGCCCTGGATGGCGTTGAGGCCGACGCCGCCACAGCCGAAGACCACGGTGGCCGAGCCTGGCTCGACCTTGGCCGTGTTGACCGCGGCGCCGACGCCGGTCATCACGCCGCAGCCGATCAGCGCCGCCTTGTCGAGCGGCACCGCGGCGTCGATCTTGACCACGTTGTCGACATGCAGCGTCGCATATTCGGCCATCACGCCGCAGCCGGAAAAGATGTTGAGCGGCTTGCCGGCGGCATCCTTGAAGCGGGTGGTGCCGTCGGGCAGCGTGTAGCCGGCCTTCGCTGCCTGGTCGCAGAGCTGCGGGCGGCCGGTCTGGCAGTAGCGGCACTTGCCGCACATACTGACGAAGGAGCTGACGACGTGGTCGCCGTGGGCGAAACCCGTGACGCCTTCGCCCACGGCGACGATGCTGCCTGCGCCTTCGTGGCCGAGCACCACCGGCGGCGGGAAGGGGATGGTGCCGTTGGTGGCGGAAAGATCGCTGTGGCAGACGCCGCAGGCGGCGAGCTTGATCATCACCTCACCGCGTTGCGGCGCGTCGACGCTAACGGTTTCGACGACGACGGGTTTGCCGATTTCGCGGCAGACGACGGCACGGGCTTGCTGGGTCATGATGGATTCTTCTCAATATGAATGAAAAGCAGGGGCGCCTATTCCTTGTACCAGACGAGCTGCTGGGTCGTGGCGAGCAGCTCGCCATCGGTGCTCCAGAGGTGGCCGTGGTGGTCGAAATGACCGTCGCTGAAGGCCTGGGCCTGGGCGACACCCAGCAGCGGCGCAGTGCCTTGGCGGGCCAGTGCCTCTTCGCCGGCGTGGAAATAGATGTTGATCGAGACGGTGCCGATCGGGACGAACTCGGGCCGGCGCAGAAAAATGCGTGGCAGGAAACTGTCGCACAGCGCGGTCAGTGACGCGAAGTCGAGCGGGCGCGGTGGATTGTCGGAAACCCAGACGTGGGAGAGGCTGTCTTCATTCGCGGCGAAGGGCTTGCCGCGCACGAGGCGGAATTCATAGCGCTGCAGGAATCCGGTGGCCTTGCGCGGCGGCGCGACTTCGCATTGTTCGGCGGGCGGCACGTCGGGTCGTGTGGCTTCGACATGGCTCCAGGTTTCCCGGCGCAGGGCGCAGATGGCGATTACCTGCGCCAGCACACGCCCCGGATCGCCCTGCAGCAGGCGGATCGACCAGTGCTGGCTGCTGCGGTTGGCGCGCACCAGTTCGGTCTCGATCACGTAGTCGCCGGCGTCGATCGGCGCGATGTAGTTGATGGTGAAGGACAGTGGGCTGCCGCGCCGCTCGGGATGATCGAGCATGGCCTGCATCATCACCGCTGCCGTGACGCCACCGTAGGGGCTGACCATGTTCCAGTAGTCTTCGCTGGTGCGGCCCATCCAGCGGTCCGGCGCTTCGGCGGTGAGCGCAATGGCGCTGTCGAAGGGGTGCGGGCCCGTGCTCATATCCGGCGGCTGCGGCCGCTCCAGTAGGCGTCGCGGATCTTGCGCTTTTGCACCTTGCCGTTGTCGTCGCGCGGCAGGGCTTCCACGATATCGATACGGCGCGGCACCTTGTAACCGGCGATGCGCTCGCTCAGCGTGCGGCGGATGACTTCCGCATCGAGCTTGGCGCCGGCTTCGGCCACGACCTGCGCGGCGAGCGACTCGCCGAACTCGTCATCGGGAATGCCGACCACGGCGCAATCGGCCACGCCCGGCAGGGTGATCAGCACGTGCTCTATCTCGGCCGGGTAGATGTTTACGCCGCCCGAGATCACCATGTCGGACGCTCGATCGCAGACGAAGAGGAAGCCTTCGTCGTCGAGGTAGCCCATGTCGCCGACGCTGACCAGTCCGTCATGATCGACGGCGTGACGGGCGGCGTCGTTGCCGTGGTAGGTGAAGTCCGAATAGGCCGGCTGGTGCGCGTAGATGGTGCCGATTTCGCCGGCGGGCAGTTCATGGCCGGCTTCGTCGAGGATGCGTATTTGCGCGCTGCCGAGCGCCTTGCCGGCACTGCCGGCCTTGCGCATGGCATCGTGCGGGGACATCGCGGTGATGTAGCCGGTTTCGCTCGAGGCATAGGCCTCGTAGATCACCGGGCCGAGCCACTCGATCATGGCCTTCTTTACCTCCGGCGCGCAAGGCGAGCCGGTCGAGGCAACGAACTTGAGCGAGGAGAGGTCGTAGCGCGAACGAACTTCCGCCGGCAGCCGCAGCAGGCGCACATACATCACCGGCACCAGATAGGCGGTATCGATGCGGTGACGCTCGATCAGCGCCAGTGTGGCTTCGGCATCGAACTTCTCTTCCAGCACGAAAAGCGAGCCCTGCAACAGCGACTGCTGGGCGAACGAGCTGGGGGCGCTGTGGTAGAGCGGCGCCGACAGGAGGCTGCGGACGCCGGGATAGATGCCCAGCGCATCCTTCGCCACCTGTGCGGCGAGCACCTGCTGTGCCGGCGTCGGCGGCAGGCGGCGCACGCCCTTGGGGCGGCCGGTGGTGCCCGAGGTGTAGGCCATGTGGCCGCGCGGTGTGCGTGGCGTTCCGGCGTAGGGCGCCTGCGCGCCGAGCCAGGTTTCGAATTCGGCAATGTCTCCCGGCGCGTGAGCGACCGTGATCACGCGCACATGAGGCGGAATGGCGCCGTCGAGCTCGGCCAGCAGGTCGGGCTGGATGAACAGCACTTTCGCACCGCAGTCGCCGAGGATGAAGCCAGCCTCGTCGCGCTTGAAGTGCCAGTTGATCTGGCAGTAGTAGGCACCGGCGATGCGGCAGCCCTGGATGATGTCGACGTAGGCCGGGTGGTTCCGCAGCATTACCGCGACCACGTCGCCGTCTTCAACGCCGAGGCGCGCCAGGCCGCCGGCCAGTCGCGCAGCGCGCGCGTCGATTTCGGTGCCCGGGCGTTCGAGTGGGCCGAAGACCAGCGCGGCTGTCATGCGGCGCGGGAAAGCTTGGCGAAACGTTGCAGGTGGCTGTCGGTGTCGCCGAAGCTCATTTCGATGACAGTGAGGCGCTTGAACCAGTGGCTCAGCATCAACTCGTCCGTCATGCCCATGCCGCCGTGAAGTTGCACGGCATTCTGGGCGATGAAGCGGCAGGCCTGGCCGATGGTCACCTTGGCCGCCGACAGCGAGCGCTGCCGTGGGGACTTGTCTTCGTTCGTGCAGTGCATTGCGGCCAGATAGCTCATCGAGCGCGCCTGTTCGAGATGCAGCAGCATGTCGGCCATGCGATGCTGAAGTGCCTGGAAACGGCCGATGGGCTGGCCGAACTGCTGACGCGTCTTGAGGTAGTCAGTGGTGGCGGCGACGGTCGCTTCCATAATGCCGACGGCCTCGGCGCAGAGCGCG
>JBIJDI010000072.1:0-9683 GCA_044344235.1 Sulfuritalea sp.
GATGTCGAGGGCGGCATCGATGGCATCGAGTGCGTGACCGGCATCGATCCTCACGGCCGGTGCATCGTTCAAAACGACATCCGCCGCACGCTGGCCGTCGAGCGTCGGGTACTCGCGCAGGCTGACGCCCTCGATGCCCGGTGTCACGGCGAAGAGTCCTGTCGCGCCGCTCGCGGTTTGCGCCGACACCAGCAGCAAGTCGGCGCAGCCGCCGTGGGCGACCACCGCCTTGCGACCGGTGAGGCTGCCGTTGATTTCAGTTACCGGCTCGCTGCGTGCATCGGCGTGGGCCAGCACGACGACGGTTTCGCCGGTGGCGATAGCGGGAAGCCATTGCTCCAGAAAATCGGCGCTGGCTCGCTCTGCGTACCTGGGATTCCCCTTCGGGGGCAGGCAACGGCGAATCAGCGCCGGCGCGATCACCGCGGAGGCGAGATAGGGCTCGAGCAGCAGTCCGGCGCCGAACGCGCTCATCACCAGCCCGGTTTCCTGCGGGCCGTAGCCCAAGCCGCCGTGGTCTTCGTCGATGTTGAGCGCCAGCACGCCTAGATCGGCGAGCGCCTGCCAGACATCCCGGCTCCATCCGGGGGCGGATTCCAGGATGGCGCGTCGCACCTCGAACGTGTAGTCCTTCGCGACGAAGCGGCGTACCGTGTCCTGCAGCGCCACTTGTTCTTCGTTGAAGTCGAAGTTCATGTCACAGCCCCATGATCATCTGCGAGATGATGTTTTTCTGGATTTCGTTGGAGCCGCCGAAGATCGACAGCTTGCGCAGGTTGCAGTAACCGGCGCCCAGGTTGGCGGCGTAGTCGGGACCGACATCCGGCTGCTTGAAGGGCAGGGCATAGGCGCCGACCGCCTGCATCATCAGCTCGGAAATGGCCTGCTGGATTTCGGTGCCCCTGATCTTGAGGATCGAGGCCTCCGGGCCCGGTGCCTTCTTTTCGCGCTCCGCAGACAGCACGCGCAGGTTGGTGATTTCGAGCGCCATCAGGTCAATCTCGACCTGCGCGACCCGTGCCGCGAACAGCGGTTGGTCGAGCCGGCCTTCGGCTTCGGCGATGCGCTTCAGGCGTGCCAGCTCGCGCTTGGCGATGCCGATGCCGGCAATGTTGGTGCGCTCGTGGCCGAGCAGGAGCTTGGCGTAGGTCCAGCCCTTGTTCTCTTCGCCGATCAGGTTTTCCGCCGACACCCTGACATCTTCGAGCCAGACTTCATTGACCTCGTGCGCTCCGTCGAGCGTGATGATCGGGCGCACGGTCACGCCAGGCGTCTTCATGTCGATCAGCAGGAAGGAAATGCCGCGCTGCGCCTTGGCTTCAGGATCAGTGCGGACCAGGCAGAAGATCCAGTCGGCATACTGGCCGAGCGTGGTCCAGGTCTTCTGGCCGTTGACGATGTAGTGGTCGCCTTCTTTCACCGCGCGGGTCTTGACCGAAGCCAGGTCGGAGCCGGCGCCGGGTTCCGAATAACCCTGGCACCACCATTCCTCGGCGGAAAGAATCTTCGGCAGGTAGCGCTGCTGTTGCGCCGGGTTGCCGAAGGCCATCAGCACCGGCGCGATCATCTTGAGGCCGAAGGAAATCAGTCGCGGCGCGCCGCCCGCGGCGCACTCTTCCTCGAAGATGTACTGCTCGGTCGGCGTCCAGCCGGGGCCGCCGAATCCCTTCGGCCAGCCGGGGCCACCCCAGCCGCGCTGGTGAAGCGTGCGTTGCCACAGCACGTGTTCTTCGCGATTGAGATGCACGCCGTTCATTACCTTGTGGCGGATATCGGCGGGCAGCTTGTCTTTTACAAACTGGCGCACTTCCTCGCGGAAGGCATTCTCTTCGGGACTGAAGTGAAGATCCATGATCAGGTCTCGGCCTTGGATGGGGCGATGGTGTGCGGTATCGGAGCACCAATGAAAGTCTGCATAGCGGAACATGATTCTATTAAAATGCAGCAGGTCCGAATTGTTGCTTTCCACGTCACAAAAGTCAATGATCGCTGACAGTAGAGTCAAATCAAGCCGATTGACGGGCGCGCTGAGGTCATTCGCGACCTTGACGCTGGTTTCGCTGCTGTGCCACTATCCGGAACAAGAACCTCATTATTGGACCAGCAACTTACTCGCATGAGCGCCGAAACCGAAGCCCGCCAGCAGCAAGTCGCGGCGATGTTTGACCGCCACGGCCCGGGCTATCGTTGGTGGGCGGTGCTCACCGTGATGCTCGGTACGGTCTCGGCGATCATGGAAGCCACGGTGGTGAATGTCGCGCTGCCCGAAATCATTCGCGTCTTTCATGTCGGCCACGATCAGGTGCAGCTTCTGTCCACCGGCTTTCTCGCTGCCACCACAGCCTCGATGCTGCTCGCCACCTGGGCCATGCAGCGTTTCGGCGTGCGCCGCACCTTCGTCGGCGCGCTGCTGCTGCTGGTGATGTTTTCGGTGTTCGCCGCGCTCAGCGACAGCTTCGTAGTGCTGGCGCTGTGCCGCATCGGTCAGGGCAGCATTGCCGGGCTGATCCAGCCATTGTCCATGCTGGTCATCATCGACGTGTTTCCGCCGCATGAACGCGGCCGGGCAATGGGCGCCTATGGCCTCGGCATCGTGCTGGCGCCTGCCGTCGGGCCGGTGGCGGGCGGCTTGCTGGTCGACCACTTCGGCTGGCGTGCGGTGTTTCTGGTCACCGTACCCTTGTGCCTGGCGGCCATTGCACTGGCGCCGCGCTTTGTCATTGCCGGCCGGCCTTTGCCCGGCGCGCACAAGCGCCCCTTCGACGTCATCGGCCTAGTGCTGGTGGTGGCCGCACTGTGTGTCACGCTCGGCGGCCTGGCCGCGTTGATTCGTCAGCCGTTAGTGGGCGGCGCCACAACCGCGCTCGGCCTTGCACTGGCGGTAGCCTTCGTTGTCTGGGAGCGCATTACGCTTCATCCGTTACTGGATTTCAGCATTTTTCGCGAGGCAGGCTTCGGCGCGGCGGTGTTGGTGGCGCTGGCCTATGGCATCGGCATTTACGGCTCGACTTACCTGGCGCCGATCTTCGCCCAGATCGGTTTGGGCTTTTCCGGCTACGAGGCCGGACTGATGCTGCTTCCAGGTGGCATCGTGCTGGCCGTCGTGCTGCTGCTCGCGGGGCGGCTGGCGGATCGCTTTCCGTCCAACCGCGTGGCAATGGCCGGGCTGGCTTTCTTTTCGGTGTCGGCAATTCTTGTGGGACTGTCTTCGCCGGCCACGGGTTTCTGGCTGCTCGCGTTGTGGGTGGCAATCGGCCGCGTCGGTCTGGGTCTGATCATTCCGGGCCTGAATGCCGGTGCTTTGCGGCTCCTGCCCTACGGCACGGAGGCGGCGGGCTCGGCCTCGATCAACTTCTTTCGCCAACTCGGCGGTGCGCTCGGCGTCACGCTGCTGGCATTGTTTCTCGAAGGACGCGAGCGCCAGTTGAATGCCGTGCATGGCCTGCAACCGATGCAGGAAGGTTTCTTCCTGATCGCCGTCGTCTACTTTCTGGCCCTGATCCCCGCCTGGCTGATGACCGGCCGCGGGCAGGGCGCCCAATCCGCCTAGGAGTGTCAATGAGTCTGCCCAAGATTTTGCAAGACAATCTCGCGCTGCCGGTGATCGGCGCGCCGATGTTCATCGTCTCCCAGCCACAACTGGTGCTGGCGCAATGCATGGCCGGCATCGTCGGCTCCTTCCCGGCGCTCAACGCGCGGCCGAAGGAGTTGCTCGACGAATGGCTGACTGCCATGACGGCGGAAATCGATGCCGCGCGCCGCGCCGACCCCGGCCGCAAGATAGCGCCTTTCGCCGTGAATCAGATCGTGCATCACTCCAATGACAGGCTGGATCATGACATCGCGCTGTGCGTCAAGCACAAGGCGCCGATGATCATCACCAGCCTGCGCGCGCCGGGCGACGTGGTGAAGGAAGTGCACAGCTACGGCGGCATCGTGTTCCACGACGTGATCAACGTGCGCCACGCGCAGAAGGCGCTGGAAGCCGGTGTCGATGGCCTGATCCTGGTCGCCGCCGGCGCCGGGGGGCACGCCGGCATGCTCAGCCCCTTTGCGCTGGTGTCCGAGGTGCGGCGCTTCTGGGACGGGCCGATTGCGCTGTCCGGCGCCATCACGCGCGGCGAGCAGATCCTCGCGGCGCAGACCA
Source organism: Sulfuritalea sp. (assembly GCA_044344235.1). Taxonomy (GTDB): domain Bacteria; phylum Pseudomonadota; class Gammaproteobacteria; order Burkholderiales; family Rhodocyclaceae; genus Sulfuritalea. The sequence continues at coordinate 4,148 of JBIJDI010000072.1, forward strand.
TGGGCGCCGATCTGGCCTACATGGGCACGCGCTTCATTCCGACGCCGGAAGCCAACGCGGTCGATGGCTACAAGCAGATGATCGTCGAAAGCACGGCGGCAGACGTCGTCTATACTCCCTACTTCACCGGCGTGCATGGCAATTATCTGCGGCCGAGCATCGCCGCACAGGGGCTGGACCCCGACAACCTGCCGCTGCGCGACAAGACCAGCATGAGCTTCGGTTCCGACCGGACCAAGGCCTGGCGCGACATCTGGGGCGTCGGCCAGGGCATCGGTTCGATCGATGAAATTCTTCCCGTAAGTGAAGTGGTGGAGCGGCTCGGACGAGAATACCGGGCCGCCCGCGATGCGCTATGCGCGCTGTATGCACTCGAGGACTGACATGAGCAAACAGAACAAGGTCGCCGCGGCTCCCGCCGTCGTTGGCACCAAGCTTGCAACCAAGGTTCCTGCCAAGGCCGCCGGCAAGGAAGATCGCCATTTCGTCACCGCCCTGGCGCGGGGGCTTTCGGTGCTTTCGTGCTTCAGTTCCGGCGAGAAGATGCTCGGCAATCTCGACATCGCGAAGCGCTGCAAGTTGCCCAAATCGACCGTCTCGCGCCTCACCTATACGTTGACCAAGCTCGGCTACCTGGTCTTCGTCGAGGACACCGGAAAATACCGTTTGGGTACCTCGACGCTGGCGCTGGGCAGCGCCATGCTGGCGCGGCTGGATGTGCGAGATCTGTCTCGGCCGCCGATGCAGGAACTCGCCGACTTTTCCAAGGGCATGGTCTCGCTCGGCAGTCGCGATCGCCTTTCGATGATCTTTGTCGGCAATGCGCGCAGTTCGGCGGCGCTGACGCTCTCGCTCGATGTCGGTTCGCGGATTCCGATTGCCACCACGGCGATGGGTCGCGCCTACCTGGCGCTCATCCCCGAGCGCGAACGCGAGGACATCATGGAGCGCGTCAAGGAACTCGATGAAGTGGCCTGGCCGGCGATACGCGCCGGCGTTGAGCGGGCGCTGAAGGAATACAACGAATCCGGCTGCGTCAGTTCATTTGGCGAATGGCAGACCGATGTCAATGCCATTGCCGTGCCGCTTCGGCCGGGCGGCGGCCTGCCGCCGATGGCGATCAACTGTGGCGGTCCGGCGTTTACGCTGTCGAAGGAGTTTCTGCTGAACGAGGTGCGGCCGAAACTGATCGAACTGGTCCGGCAGTTGGAGGCTTCGCTGGGGATGCGCGGCTAGGTTAGAGCGTATTTCAGCAGGGATCGTACCCCGCGCCGCCTCGGGCCGTCCCGTTTCAGTCCTGCCACATTCCCGATTTCAGAACCGAGCCGTCGGCGCGGTATTCGGTTCCGGGGCCGCTGCGCTTGCCATCGCGGAACTCGCCGACGAACTGGCTGCTGTTGGCGAAGGTCAGGGCTCCCTGGCCGTGATGTTTCCCATCCCGGAACTCGCCGACGTACTTCCTGCCATCGGCATAGGTAAGGGTGCCTTGCCCGTGAAACTTGTCGTCGCGGAACTCGCCGACGTACTTGTCGCCGTTGGAATACGTGAAACTGCCCTTGCCGGTGCGCACGCCGTTCCTGAACTCGCCGACGTACTCGGTGCCACCGACCCACGTGTAGGTGCCTTGCCCGTTGCGCAGGTTGTCCCTGAAGTCGCCAACGTACTTGTTGCCATCGGCATAGGTATAAGTGCCTTTTCCCTGGAACTTTCCGTCCCGGAATTCGCCGGCGTACTTGTCGCCATTGGCGAAGCTCAGCGTGCCCTGTCCCTGCGCCTTGTCGTCACGGAACTCGCCGACGTGCTTGTCGCCATTGGCGGCGGCCAGCGTGCCCTGACCGTGGAAATTGTGGTTCCTGAATTCGCCGACATATTTGTCGCCCCTGGCGGAGGTAAAGCTGCCTTTTCCGTGATAGCGGTCATCCTTGAATTCGCCGACGTACTTGTCGCCATTGGTGGAGATGAGGCTGCCCTGGCCGTCGAACTTGTTGTTCCTGAATTCACCGACGTACTTGTCACCGCTGGCCCAGGTGTAGCTGCCCTGACCATGGCGCAGGCCGTTCCAGAAGTCGCCGACGTAGCTATCTCCGCTTGGCGCTGTCTGTTGTCCGGAACAGTTGGTCCAGGGCGCGTCGGCTGCCGCGGGACACACCGGCAGCCGGCCCTGGGCCATCGCAGCAGGTGCCGCCAGAAGCATCAGTATGATCAACGGTTTCTTCATCGTCTCAACCCCTGCGTATCGAAGGCGCCACCGAGCGGTGGCCCCTTGGCCGCCGTCCATTGCCACGCGTTTGGATTCTACGCCACCGGTTCAAGGATAATCGGCAGCAGACAGATGCCCAACCCCGGAGGTCCTGCCATGCCCCACGACAAACAACACAGCTATTCCACCCGCACCGAATGGACCGGAAACCTCGGCGAAGGCACCACCAGCTACCGCGCTTATTCGCGCGACCATGTGATTTCGGCGGCGGGCCGGCCGGACCTGAGTGGCTCGTCCGATCCGGCGTTTCGCGGCGATGCCTCGCGCTGGAATCCGGAGGATCTGCTGGTCGGCTCGCTCTCGTCCTGCCACATGCTGTGGTACCTGCATCTCTGCGCTCAGGCGAAGGTCACGGTGCTGGCCTATCACGACGATGCGGTGGCCACCATGGTCGAGGATGAGGGCGGCGGAGGGCGATTCACGCAAGCGGTGCTGCGGCCTGTGGCGACCATCGCCGCGGGCGACGACGCCGTGCTGGCGAAGGCGTTGCACGAAGAAGCGCACCGCCTGTGCTTCATCGCCAACTCGGTGAACTTTCCGGTGTCGATCGAGCCGACGGTTCTGGTTTCGGGCTAAGTCAGCCTTCGGCGAGAAACGCCCGGATCGCCGCGCTCACCCGCTGCGGCTGTTCGTGAATGACCCAGTGGCTGCCTTCGGGAATGCGCTTGATGCGAAGGTCGGGCACGAGTTCCTCGAGCCCGTCGAGCAGCGTGGTGCCCAGTGCGGTGTCGGCCTCGCCCCAGATCACCAGCGTCGGCACGCGCACGATGAGTGCGGCCGGATCGAGCTTGAGCGATGCCGCGCCGGGGTCTTCGGGGGTCGGCGGATAGAGCGGTGAGGCGCGGTAGAGGTTGAGCGCGCAGGTCAGCGCACCGGGCTGCGACCACGCTTCGCGGTACAGCGGGATTTCGTCTTCACTCAGCGCGCAGTGGCCGTCCGCAGTGCGGCTAAACATCTTCAGCAGGCGCTCGTAGTTGTTGGCTTCGAGCACGCGCTCGGCCTTGGCGTGGCGCAGCAGCAGCATGTAGTGGCTGGCTTCCTGCTGCACCGGGTCACTGGCCAGTGCGCGGACGAAGGGCACGGTGTGCGGTGCGTTGATGATGACCAGCTTCTTCACGTATTGCGGAAACGCGGCGGCGAAAGTCCAGGCGATGGCGCCGCCCCAGTCGTGGGCGACGAGGATGCAGGATTTGTCTTCATGGCCGGCCCTCAGGTGCTCGATCAGCTGCCGCAGGTCTTCCATCAGCGGCTTCGGACGATAGGCGGCGACGCCCTCGGGCTTGTCGGAAAGGTTGTGGCCGCGCAGGTCGAAGGCCACTGCGCGATGGTCTTTGCCGAACTCCTCGAGCTGCCCGTGCCAGCAGTACCAGAACTCAGGGAAGCCATGGACGAAGACCATCAGCGGGGCGTCGGCCGGTCCTTCGGCAACACAGTGCAGGCGGATGCCGTTGACCGGCGCGAAGAAGTGCTCCACGCGGCTAGTCCTTGAACACCGGATCGCGCTTCTGCATGTTCGCCGCGCCGGCCTCGAACAGGTCCTTCGACATCAGCATCGCCGAGTTCCAGGTGGCGATGTAGTTGAGCCCGTCCGCCACGGAGTGGTCGCGGGCATAGGTGATCATTTCCTTGCAGCCGCGGATCGACAGCGGCGACTTGGCGGCGATGCTGCGCGCGATTTCCATGACGCCGGCCTGCAAGGCTTCGGGTGATTCGTAGCAGCGATTGACCAGGCGCATCTGCTGCGCTTCGGCACCGTCCACCTTGCGTCCGGTGTAGGCCAGTTCGCGGGCCATGCCTTCGCCGATAAGGCGCGGCAGGCGCTGCAGGGTGCCGACGTCGGCGGTCATGCCGACATCTATTTCCTTGACCGTGAAGTACGCATTGGCCGAGCAGTAGCGCATGTCGCAGGCGGTGATGAGGTCGATTCCGCCGCCGATGCAGGCGCCATGGACGGCTGCCAGAACCGGCTTGCGGCAGCGTTCGATGGAGGTCAGTGTGTCCTGCAGCTTGAGGATCTGGCGACGCAGCTTTTCGCGGCGACGGCCGTCGCAGTCGTCCTCGATCTGGGGGCCGAGGCCCATCAGCATGGCGAGATCGATGCCTGAGGTGAAATACTTGCCGCGCCCCACGAGTACACCGACACGGGCTTCGGGCGTTGTGTCGAGCCATTCCATGGCCCGCTCGATTTCGTACCACATCGGCTCGCTCATGGCGTTGGCCTTGTCGGGCCGGTTGAGGGCGATGGTGGCGACGCCGGCATCGAGGCTTACGTCGAGGGTGGTGAATTCCATAAATCCTCCGGGGTGTTCGTGTGGGTAAAGCGGCAATTTCGCTATCTTAGTGCGCCGGGTCTTGTCCGTAGCGCGCATGCAGGCCGGCGATGGTCGCATGGAAGTCGCGCATGGTTTCTTCGATGATCTGCCGCACCGGAAGCACGGCGGCGATGCGGCCACAGACCTGGCCGGTGAGCGGCACGGCGGCTTCCATGTCGCCGCCGAAATAGAGTTGCTGCACGCCGGCGAACTCCTTGCGGATGTCTTCCGGCAGCGTCAGTTCGAGTTGCGACGTGCGTTCGGTGCGCAGTGCGCGCAGCGCCGCGCCCTTGCCGCCATGATTGAGCAGGACGGTGTCGGTCTCCTCGGCGGCGACGATGGCGTTCTTCCAGTTGGCGTGCACCGGGGATTCGCTGGAACTGAGCATGCGCGTACCCATCTGGATGCCCTCGGCGCCCAAGGCAAACGCAGCGGCCATGGAGATGCCGTCGGAAAACCCGCCGGCCGCCACCACCGGGATGTTCACTCGCGAGCAGACCAGCGGCAGCAGAACCATGGAGGCCACATCGCGCTGGTTCTTGAAGCCGCCGCCTTCGCCGCCTTCGACGATGAGGCCGTCCACGCCGGCCTCGACGGCTTTCAGCGCGCCCTTGAGCGTCGGCACGACATGGAATACGGTGAGGCCGGCGGCCTTGAGCTGGGCGCAAAAGCGCGTGGGATCACCCGCCGAGGTGGTGACGAAGCGCACGCCTTGCTCCACTACGAAGTCGACGATCGAAGGATCGCGCACATAGGACAGGGCGATGTTGACGCCGAAGGGCTGGTCGGTCAGGTCGCGCATCCTGCGGATTTCGTCGCGGATCGCGGTCAGGTCGCCCGACGAGGTTTCGATGATGCCCATGCCGCCGGCGTTGGACACGGCCGAGGCCAGTTGGGCGCGGGCAATCCAGCCCATGGGGGCCTGGATGATGGGGTGTTTGACGCCGAGCAGTCGGGTGACGCG
>JBIJDI010000204.1:0-5257 GCA_044344235.1 Sulfuritalea sp.
ATCGCAATTCGGGCATTCGTCTGGAAGGCGTATCTTGGCGGTCTGGTGGCTGACGGCGCACCCGAAGGAGCCTTGAAGGTATTGAACGGGATTGCTTCAAGGCTCACCATTTTTGGACATGTTCTGCCTGCACTCTTTGTCATTGCAGCGCTGACGGGGATGCCGGGGCGAGCCGCACTGATCTTCGCGGCCGGGATCATGGTTGTTGCCACGGGATGGTTTCTCAAATTCACGCTCGTGCGGCGTGCCGCCTTCACGCAAGGGCTTGCGTTGATGCGCTTGCCGGTGCGCGGGGGTGGAATCGCGGGCCCGGCCACGAAGCCGGGCTGGAAGGCCATCGCAGGAACATAAGCGGGATAATAGGTTTCAGGGACGCAAGGAGGAACCAAAGAGTTCCACCTAACTGGAGGAGACGGGATGTACGAAGTTCGCTTTCATGGCCGGGGCGGTCAGGGTGCGGTTACGGCGGCAGCGATGCTTGCCGCTGCGCTGCTTGAAGAAGGCAAGTACGCGGTATCGATTCCGTCCTTCGGCTTCGAACGGCGCGGCGCCCCCGTGGTTTCCTTCCTGCGCTGCAGCGATCGCGAAATCCGCCAGCTGACCAACATCTACACGCCCGATTGCCTGATCTGCGTCGATCCGACGCTGGCGAAGTCGGTCGATATCTTCAGCGGCCTCAAGCAGGGCGGCACGCTGGTGCAGGCCACCCACAAGCCGTTGGCGGAGGTAGTGCTCTCGGATGCGGTGGGCGTTGTCGGCCTGTGCGACGCGATCGGCATCGCGCTCGAGATTTTCAAGCGCCCGATCACCAATACGCTGATGCTCGGCGCGTTCGCACGGACCACCGGAGTGGTCTCGCTGGATGCGCTGAAGCGCTCGCTGGAGGATTCCGACTTCCGCGATGCCGGTCTCGCGCAGAATCTTCTTGCGCTGGAGCGCGGCTACAACGAGACGACAGTGCACACCATAGAGCGGAGGGTAGCCGCATGAGCAGACATACCCCCTATCCCATGTTCAATCTGGCCAAGGCGAACGTACCGGATGATCTTTGTCCGGTCGCTACCGAGGTCAGCCCGATGTTGCCCGGCGACTGGCGCAGCATGCGGCCCGTGGTCGACCGCGACAAGTGCGTCAAATGCGCGGTGTGCTGGCTGTATTGCCCGGTGCAATGCGTCGAGGAAAAGGCAGCCTGGTTCGATTTCAACCTCAAGACCTGCAAGGGTTGCGGCATCTGCGCCAACGAATGCCCGCAGCGTGCGATCACCATGATCCCGGAGGCGACGTGAACACGAATCGCCGTATCCCCAGCGCCGACTCTTGCCACGTATTCCCGGAGGCCAAATGACGACCGCCACCCTCGCAACACCGAGTCAGACCAAGCCGGCGAAACAGAAAGTCATCCTCTGTGAAGGCAACGAAGCCGCGGCACTCGGCGTCGCCCTGGCGCGTCCCGACATGGTCGCCGTGTATCCGATCACGCCGCAATCGTCACTCGTCGAGCACGTCGCCAAGCTGATCGCCGATGGCCGCATGGACGCTGATATCGTCGATGCCGAAGGTGAGCATTCTGTCCTCTCCGTTCTTCAAGGCGCTGCTTTGGCCGGCGGACGGACCTACACCGCGACCTGCGGGCCGGGCCTTGCCTTCATGTTCGAGCCCTATTTCCGCACTTCCGGCATGCGCCTGCCGATCGTGATGTCGATCGTGACACGCGACGGCATCACGCCGCAATCGGTCTGGGGCGGCCATCAGGATGCGATGACGGTGCGCGAGGTGGGCTGGGTGCAGGTGTATTGCGAGACCGTGCAGGAAGTGCTCGATACCACGATCATGGCCTTCAAGATCGCCGAACATCACGACGTGATGCTGCCGGTGAATGTCTGCCTCGACGGCAACTACCTTTCGTATGGGACATCGCGCGTGGAGTTGCCCGATCAGGCGGAGGTCGATGCCTTCATGGGTGTCAAGGACGTCAACTGGCATGTGGCGCTCGACCCGCTGCGGCCGATGGCGGTCGATCCGCTGACCGGTGGCTCGGGCGGCAAGGGTCCGTCCACCTTCGTCCGCTACCGCAAGGGGCAGTGTCGCGGCATGCAGAATTCCTTGCGCGTGATCGAAGAAATCCATGAGGAATGGGCGCAACGCTTCGGTCGTCGTTTTGCACCGCTGGTCGAAGAGTATCGGCTCGATGGCGCCGACTACGCGATCATGACCCTGGGCAGCATGACCGGCGCGGCCAAGGACGCGATCGACGAAGCGCGCGATGCGGGCAAGAAGGTGGGCCTCATCAAGATCAAGACCTTCAGTCCCTTCCCGGTTGAAGCCCTGCTCAAGTCACTGGAAAAAATCCAGGCGCTGGGCGTGGTCGACCGCTCCGTCGGTTTCCGCTGGAACTGCGGGCCGATGTATCAGGAAACCATGGGCGTTTTGTATCGACTCGGCCGGCACATCCCATCGATGAGTTTCATCGGCGGCCTGGCCGGTGCCGACATCACGGTCGGCCACTTTCATCGCGTCATCGAAGCCACTGAGAAACTGCTTACCAGTCCGGCACTGACGGAACCCGTCTGGCTCAACGAGAAGGACTAGCCATGGAACAGACAAAATATCTGGTGGTCGGCAGCAGTCACGCCGCGCTCGAAGCCGTGACGGCGATCCGCATGCACGACCCCGAAGGCAGCCTGACGCTGCTGACGCGCGATCCGCACCTGCCGTATTCGCCTACCGTCTTGCCCTACGTCGTTTCTGGCCGCTCTGCAGCCGACGGAATCTTCCTGCGCAGCGAAAAGTTCTTCGCCGACAACCATGTTTCCTTGAAGCGTGGCACGGCGCTGAAGGCCTTGCATGCCGCACGGAACACCGCCGAACTGGCCGATGGCAGCGAAATCGGCTACGAGAAGCTGCTGTTGGCGACCGGTGCCTCGCCCGCAATTCCGCCGATTCCGGGCATCGACCAGATTGCATATCATGTGCTGCGCACGCTCGACGACGCGACGAAACTGAACGCGGCGATGAAGCAGTCGAAGCAGGCCGTGGTGATGGGCGCCGGACTGGTCGGCATGCATGCCGCGGAGAACCTGGTCAAGGCCGGCGCTTCCGTCACCATCGTGGAGATGGCCAAGCAACTGACGGATGGCTACTTCGATGCCACGGCGGCGGGATTGATCGAAAAGGCCTTTACCGACAATGGCGCGCGCATCCTCACCGGCAGCCGCGTCGTCAAACTCGCGCCCTCGGCCATCGGTGCGATGATCACTCTCGAAAATGGCACCACGCTGGAAGCCGACCTTCTGCTGGTGGCCACCGGCGTCAAGCCGAACATGGAATATCTGGCCGGCAGTCCGGTCGAGCATGACCGGGGCATCCTGGTCAGCGACACCATGCAGACCAGCGTCGCCAACGTCTGGTCCGCCGGTGACTGCGCCCAGGCCAAGGGATTTTTCACGGACGCCAAGGTGATGAATGCCATCCTGCCGGACGCGACCGAGCAGGGTCGCATCGCCGGCATGGCGATGGCGGGTGACCCCGGCCTGAAGCACTACCCCGGCGGTGTGCCGCTGAACACCTATCATTTCTTCGGCCGCCATGCGATTTCGGTCGGCAGCAGCAAGGCGCCGGAGGGCGCCGAGGTGGTGACGCGCTTCGATGAAGCCAGCGGCCGCTATCTCAAGGTGATTTTCATGGAAGGACGGCTCCTGGGCATCTATGGCGTCAATGAATTTTTCGACGGCGGCGTGATGTGTCAGCTGATTCTGCGCGGCGTCGATCTGACGGCGGTCAAGGAGCGATTCCTTGCCGAGCCGATGAAGGTGGGGCGCGAAATCATGTCGAAGACGTGGAGGTAAATATGGCGAATTTTGGAGGGGCCTACAACACGATAGCTTTCGACGCTGCCAAGTGCGACGGCTGCGGCGATTGCATGACGGCCTGCGCCACGACGAAAGTCGGCGTTGGCGCGCCTTGCGTACCTGGAATTCCGCTTCGCGGGCAGGTAACGGCGAGATCGCGCATCCAGATCGTGGGCAGTGCGGATGACGGTTTCGAACTCGCGCTGTGCCGCCAGTGCGGGGATCCGAAATGCGTAACGGTCTGCCCGGCGGCGGCGCTGACCAAGAATGACGCCAATGGCGTCATCGACTGGAACGCGGCGAAGTGTGTCGATTGCCTGTTGTGCACTGTCGGTTGCGCCTACGCCGGCATCGCCCTCGATGCGGGTTCCGGCCACGTCGCGAAGTGCGACACCTGCGATGGAGCGCCGGCCTGCGTACCGGCCTGCCCGCACGATGCACTGACCTACATCACCACCTCGCGCATCTACAACGAGGTCGGCGATTGGGAAGACTTGTTTGCTCCCGGTCTCGCCGGCTGCCAAGGCTGTAACACTGAACTCCTCATGCGTCACACGCTGCGCCGGGTGGGGCCGGATACCGTGCTGGCGACGCCGCCGGGCTGTGTGCCGGGCATGGGCTCGGTCGGGTTCAACGGCACTACGGGTACCAAGATTCCGGTTTTCCATCCATTGCTGACAAACACGGCGGCCATGCTGGCTGGCATCAAGCGGCAATACAAGCGTGTTGGCCGCGAGGTTAATGCATTGGCCATCGCCGGCGACGGCGGCGCTTCCGATGTGGGCTTCCAGTCCTTGTCCGGTGCGGCCGAGCGCAACGAACAGATCCTCTTCATGGTGGTCGACAACGAGGGCTACATGAATACCGGCATGCAGCGTTCAAGCTGCACGCCCTATGGTGCCTGGACATCGACCACTCCGATCGGCAAGGGATCGGGCGGCATGCCTTCGCAGGGCAAGACGCAGGATGCCAAGAATCTGCCGCTGATCATGGTCAATCACCGCTGCGAATATGTGGCAACGGCCTCGACGGCCTACATGGAAGACCTCTACGACAAGCTCGACAAGGCGATTCAGGCCTCCAAACGCGGTTTTGCCTATCTGCACGTGTATTCGCCCTGCACCACGGGCTGGCGTTTCCCGACCGACCAGAACATGGAAGTCGCGCGCAAGGCGGTCGAAACCAATTTTGTGATGCTCTGGGAGTACAACCGGACCGACGGCTTGCACTTCACGCGGCCGGTGGATGATCCGTTGCCGGTAACCGACTACTTGAAGGCGATGGGGCGCTTCCGCCATCTCACTCCGGACCAGATTTCACACATTCAGGGCAAGGTCGTGGAAAATCTGGCCTTCGTCAAACAGATGACTCATCGAGCAAGCGCATAGGGGGAGTAAATGAGCAAGCAG
>JBIJDI010000205.1:0-5237 GCA_044344235.1 Sulfuritalea sp.
AATGGCCACATCGAGTACCGCTACATCGACGCGGTCAAGCTGGCCGGCCACTCCTGCCCCACGGTTGCCGCCGCCTACTGGATGACGCTGAAGGCGCTGGCCACCTTGTATCCCGAGTCACTGCCGGAACGTGGCGGCATACGCGTCGAGTTTCGCCAGGATCGGTTGTCGGGCGTCACCGGCGTGATCGCCAATGTGGTCGCCATGCTCACCGGCGCCACGCACGACACCGGCTTCAAGGGCATCGGCGGACGGTTCGATCGCCGCCAGCTGCTGTATTTTTCTGCCGATGTCGCCGACGAGATTCGCTTCACCCGGCTCGATACGGGTCAGGCCGTCGACGTCGCGGCGCGCATGCAAGGCGTTCCCTTTGTTCCGGGGACCTCCGAATTGATGCAGAAGTGCCTTGATGGCAGCGCCACGTCACAGGAAACCAGCGAATTCCGCGAGAACTGGCAAGCGCGGGTGCGCGCGCTGCTGCTCGACCACGGCGATGATGCGGAGATATTCCCGGTAAAGCGGGTTGCTACCTGATACGGGAACGCCGCGCTTCCATGCAGTCGAGCAGCTGTGCGCTGACGCTGCGCAAGCGCTGATTGAGCAACATCAGCAGTTCCATCATCAGCTTGACGCCGATGCGCGGCTCTTCGGCAATGATGCGCGACAGGCTTTCGCGATCGAGCACGGCGATCTCGACGGTGTCGAGCGCAACGCAACTGGCAAAGCGCGGCTCGCCATCGATCAGGGACATCTCGCCCAGCGTCTTGCCGGGGCCCGCGGTGCCCATGATCTGCGCAGACCCGCGCACATCCTTCTTCACGATTTCGACGCTGCCATCCAGAAGCAGCAGCATGAAATCGCCTTGATCGCCTTCGCGGATGATTTCGGTGCCCAGCGGCGCGCGGTAGCAGCGCATGTAGCGCGCTAGGCCTTCCAGTTCGTCAGCCTCGAAGTCCTCGAACAGCTGAATAGCTTCGATGATCTCGCGGATGCGGCCGACAAACGGCACGGCATCTCCGAGAAACTCGACATTCGGGATATGGTCGATCGAACTCATGGCCTTGGCATTATAGCCCCGCCCAACAGGGCAAGCACCAGCAGCAACCAGCCGGCCGTCGCCGCCAGAAGGTGGGGATCGGTCAGCAGCTCCTGCGCCGGATCGCCGCCGCCGCCCCGGGTGTGCAGGCGCCACAGGTAGCGCAACATACCGTAGAGCACGAAGGGAACGGTCGCGATCAGGCCGCGCGTGCCGTGCAGAGCCGCAGTCTCCGCGCTGACCGTATAGAGCGCGTAGGAAATCACCGTTCCCGCAGCGGCAATGCCGATGAACTGATCGAGCATGGGCGCCGTGTAGTGTTCCAGCACGCGGCGATGGCCGGCGCTGTCGGCCAGCAGGGCGTTGAGTTCGGCGCGACGCTTGGCGAAGCCGAGGAACAGCGTCAGCATCAGGCCGCACAGCAGCAGCCATTGCGAAGGCGCGATGCCGAGGCCCAGCGTGCCGGCCAGGATGCGCAGCATGAAGCCGGCGGCGATGATGAATACATCGAGAATGACGACGTGCTTGAGGCCGAAGCTGTAGCCGACGTTGAGCGCGACGTAGGCGAAGAAGATCCATGGCGCCGAGCCGGCGAACTGCCAGGCGATGGTGCCGCCGGCCAGCAGGCACAGCGCCGCAAGGCTCAGGGCCGCAGGGCCGCTTACCGTGCCCGCCGCCAGCGGCCGACTCTTCTTCTTCGGATGCAGCCGGTCCTGCTCGCGGTCGATCAGGTCGTTCATGACATACACGGCGGAGGCCAGCAGGCAGAAGGCGGTAAAGGCGGCCAGTGCCTGACCGAGCTTGACCGGATCGGTCCAGGCGTGGCCGAACAGCAGTCCGACGAAAACGAAGCCGTTCTTGAGCCACTGATGCGGGCGCAGCAAACGCAACAACGGCATCGTCATCGACGGCATGTATTCCCCGGAAAATATCGATCGCACATATAGCAGGCCGTTTGCGGCAACCAGGCAGGAACCGCATAGTACTTCTGTCTGACGCCGGCGAGCACGCCATCGCGGTAGGCCGCGTAGTCGAAGCCCTCGCCTTTCACCCGCCAGAAACGCGCGCCGCGTATCTCGAAGCTGTCGACGCTGACCTCGCGGAAGTACTTGCGGTAGTCGTCCAGGTTCGGCGCCGACTTCCTCAGGATCAGGATGTTGCGGCCCGCCAGCGTACGGAAATCGGTCGCCAGATCGTCATGGCGTGCGTGGCTCGACGCCTCGCCGAAGACGATCACATATTGGCGCAGGTTGTAGCCCAGGGTCACGGCATTCGAATAGCCGTCCATCGCCAGTACCCAATCCCTGCGATACGGCTGCAACTCACGGGCGAGCGCCTGGTGTTCGAAACTCAGCACGATGCCGTCATACAGCCGGGTCCTCTGCCAGGTTTCCAACGGCACGCGGGAGGCGATCAGGATCCCGGCGATGTGCAGCGTCGCAAACCCGGCGAAGAACAGGCCGAGCCGGCGCAGGCTGGCGGGGTTCAGGCGCAGGGCCAGCCAGATCAGGGTGAAGGGCACGAAGGAGAGCACCCAGTGCAGGCCGATCTGCTTGACCAGCGAGAGGACGGCGAACAGCAGGAAGGGCAGCCAGGCAAGCGTCGTCAGCGCCGGCGAAATTAAAAACTCGGCGCTCGTGATACGGCGATTGCGCCAAGCCAGCCACAGCACCGGCGGCCCGAGTACATAAACCAGCATCACCACATACAGCAGCGGCGTCTTGAGCGACCAACCGGCATCGCCATGGCGATTGACGAAGTTGAACATGTAGTTCGGCCAGCAGCTGCCGCTGTTCCACCACGCCATCAGCGCGAGTGCGGGCAGGGTGCAGGCATAGGCGATGGCCAGCCCGGCAAGCGCGCCCGATTTGCGCCGCCGCAGCACATCCACCAGGTAGGCGAAGCCCAGAATCGCAGCGAAATACTTGGAGAGCACCGCCCCCGCCAGCAGCAGGCCGGCGGCCAGATACCAACGCGGCGCATCGTCGCGAGAAGCGCGAATCCATGCCAGACCGGAAAACACGCTGAAATAAATCAGCGGCGCATCGGTGGTGATGAATACATTCCAGACATTCACCGGTGCCAGCAGGACCAGCGTGGCCGTCCACAGCCGGCGTTCCTCGCCGACCCCGGTCACCAGCCTCGGCAGGGCCCAATACACGACCAGGGCCAGCACCGCCGGCTGCAGGATGACGGGCAGGCGCAGCCACCACTCCGCGTCGCCCACCGTCATCAGCGCGGCGAACCACCAGCCAATCATCGGCGGGTGGTCGTAGTAGCCCCAGTCCGGCTTCCAGCCCCACCAGATGAAGTACGCCTCGTCGCCGGTGATCGGAAAGGCCGCCGCCAGCCAGAAGCGGAAAACCAGCGTTACGACCAGCAGCGCGGCAAACAGGCGACCGGTCATGCGCTTGCGACTACTTGTCGGCCAATGCGACGCGGCGAGCCTTGACAGCGTCCGCGAGAATCTCCAGCGCGACCAGCGTGTCGTCCCAGCCGAGACAGGCGTCGGTCACCGAGACGCCGTATTCGAGCGGCTTGCCGGGCGTCAGATCCTGGCGGCCTTCCTTGAGATGCGACTCGATCATGACGCCGAAGATGCGGTCGTCGCCGGCCGCCATCTGGGCGCCGACATCCCGTGCCACATCGATCTGGCGCTTGAACTGCTTGCTGCTGTTGGCATGGGAGAAATCCACCATGACGCGCGCCGCGAGGCCGGACTTGCCCAACTCAACGCAAGCCGCATCGACGGAGGCGGCGTCGTAGTTGGTGGCCTTGCCGCCGCGCAGGATGACATGACAATCCTCGTTGCCGTTGGTCGAGACGATGGCCGAGTGGCCCGCCTTGGTCACCGACAGGAAATGGTGCGGGCTGGCCGCGGCCTTGATCGCATCGACAGCGATCTTGATGTTGCCGTCGGTGCCGTTCTTGAATCCGACAGGGCACGACAGGCCCGAGGCCAGTTCGCGATGCACCTGCGATTCCGTGGTGCGCGCGCCGATGGCGCCCCAACTGATGAGGTCCGCCGTGTATTGCGGCGTGATCGTGTCAAGGAATTCGGTGCCGCAGGGCAGACCGAGTTCATTGATTTCCCACAGCAGCTTGCGCGCCAGACGCAGGCCGTCGTTGATCCTGAAGCTGCCATCCATGCGCGGGTCGTTGATCAGGCCCTTCCAGCCCACCGTGGTGCGCGGCTTCTCGAAATACACCCGCATCAGGATCAGCAGGTCGTCGGCCAGGCGCGTAGCTTCCTGGCGTAGCTTGCGTGCATATTCCATTGCCGCGTCGTAGTCGTGGATCGAACAGGGACCGACCACCACCACCAGCCGGCCGTCGGCGCCATGCAGCACGCGATGCATGGCCTGGCGCGCTTCGTAGGTGGTTTCCGCCGCTAGATCGGTGGCCGGGAACTCGCGCAGGATGTGCCCCGGGGGAGAAAGTTCCTTGATCTCGCGGATGCGGACGTCGTCGGTAATGTGCTTCATGCTTTGTCTGGGATGCAGGTAAAGATGCGATTCTACCGGTCGGGGGCGCGCCGGGATTCCCAAGTTGCGGTTTTCCCCTATTCCCATCCGGCGCGCTAAGGGGGTAAAGTCATCCCGGTTGCAAACACCAAGGAGGAGTCATGTTCCAGGTTCGCATTCATGGCCGAGGCGGTCAGGGCGTGGTCACTGCAGCGGAGATGCTGTCGATTGCCGCATTTGAAGAAGGCCGCCACGCGCAGGCCTTCCCCAGTTTCGGTTCAGAGCGCACCGGCGCGCCGGTGGTGGCCTTTTGCCGCATTGCCGACAAGGAAATCCGTCTGCGCGAACCGATCATGGAGCCCGACGCGCTGATCATCCAGGATCCGACCCTGCTGCATCAGGTCGATGTCTTCGCCGGCCTGAAAAAAGGCGGCTACATCCTGATCAACACCAACAAGACTTTCGAGCAACTGGGCCTCGGCGACTTCCTGCGCGACTGGCCGCACGACCGTCTATGTACCGTCGCGGCCACCGACCTGAGCCGCAAGCACGTCGGCCGGCCGATGCCGAACGTACCGCTGCTGGGCGGCTTTGCCGCCGTGTCGGGAATCATCAAGCTTGAATCGGTGGTGATGGCCATCAACGACAAATTCTCGGGCAAGGTTGCGGCAGGCAACATTGCCGGCGCCACCGAGGCCTACGACATTGTTCGCGCCGAAATGGAAGAAGCGCGCCGC
>JBIJDI010000206.1:0-5235 GCA_044344235.1 Sulfuritalea sp.
CACCGGATCGGCACTGGCGAGACTCACCGTACCGATACTCTTCGGCCGCAGCAGGCAGATATGGCAGGAATAGCCGTGTCCCATGTGCAGTTTTCGCGCATGGCTGTCAATCATGCCGACCACGAAGTGCAGTTGAAACTCGGGCGCCGGAGAATCCGGGAAGCGCCGCAGAAAGCCCCCGCCCTCGGCGCCGTTCGAGGTCATCATGCCGGTACGTTCGCGCCGGTAGCGACCGATCTCCTTCATCAGTTGCAGTGAGCCGCCGAGCGAGATGCCGAGCAGGTCGAGGGACTTGGCGCGGTAGTTGAAAATGTAGTCTGGATGGTCCTGCAGATTCTTTCCCACGCCGGGAAGGTCGTGGATGACGGGGATGTCGAACTGCTGCAGTTCTGCTCCGGCGCCGACGCCCGAAAGCATCAACAACTGGGGCGATTGCAGCGCACCGGCCGTCAGGATCACCTCGCGCTTCGCCTGGAAGGTCTGGACTTCGCCGCCTTGCAGGAATTCAACGCCGGTGGCGCGTTTGCCGGTGAACAGGATGCGTCGCGCCCGTGCCTGCGTGATCACCGTCAGGTTGGGGCGGCTGGCCAGATGCGGGGCCAGATAGGCGCGCGCCGCGTTCCAGCGTTCGCCGTTCTTCTGCATGACCTGATAAATGCCGATGCCTTCCTGGTCAGCGCCGTTGAAGTCATCGATCAGCTTGAAACCGGTCTGCCGGGCCGCCTCGCGATAGATTTCCTGGAAGGGGTTCATCGAGCGCAGGTTTGCGACATTCAAAGGCCCGCCCTGCCCGTGATGCTCGTCCTGAAAATCCTCGTTGTGTTCCGATTTCCGGAAATACGGCAATACCTCGCGCCAGGACCAGCCTTCATTGCCCAGCGCGGCCCAGTGGTCGTAATCCCAGGGATGGCCGCGCGTATAGACCATCGCATTGATCGACGTCGAGCCGCCCATTGTCTTGCCGCGCGGCACGTAACCGCGCCGGCCATTGAGGCCTGGCTGCGGAACGGTTTCGAAGGCCCAGTTGTTGATCGGCGTCGGCAGCATCAGGGCGGTGCAGAAGGGCACCTTGATCAGCAGCTGGTCGTCACTCTTGCCTGCTTCCAGAATGCACACGCTGACCTTGGGATCCTCCGAAAGCCGCCCTGCCACGGCACAGCCTCCAGCGCCGCCACCTATTACGATGTAGTCGAATTCCTTCATGACTTTCCCGATCCTCCAAAAATCAAACCGATGGTTCGAGCGCTTCCATCAAAGTGCCCAGCACCCGAGGCGAAAAGGCCATGCCCAGATGACTGACGCCGCCGATGGCGACGTTGGCCGCCCCTTCCAGCGTCGAGCAGGCCTGCTGCGGAAACACGTAGTTATCGTGGCAACTGTAAATTGAAACCGAAGCCGGCGGCAGGGGCGCCGCCAGCCCCCGTAGCCACGGGCTGTCGACGCGCATCTGCCGTGCATTCGGGCCCAGGCCCAAGCGTGCCAGCAGGGTTCCGCGATGCGGCGAGCCCAGCGTGATCAAGCGCGCCACCTTCCCGGTGCCATGGCGTCGCAGGTAGCCGCGAGACGCCAGACCGCCCATGCTATGGCCGACGAGGATCACCTGCGGCGCACCGGTGGCGACCAGCACCTGGTCGATGCGCCGCGCAATGCCTTCCGCATACGCATCGATGTCCGAAAATACTGGCTCCAGGCTGTGCGTCGCCACGGTCCAGCCAGCGGCTTCGAGCCGTGGCCGCAACCAGAACCAGAAGCCGCGATTGCACTGGTAGCCGTGGATCAGCAGCAGCGGCGGGCGGCCGGAAGCGGGTTTCGCCAGCCGGTCCGGCCCCAGCCAGAAAGCTTCAAAGGGCTGGATCAACGAGAACAGCACAACAAAGCCAAGAAATTCCTCGAGCACCATGCGCAACGCGCCGTACGGTCCGATGCGCAGTTCCACCGGAACGGTACCGCGACCCTGCAGCATGAAAACGAAGGTCAGCCCCACGATGAACAATCGCCCACCGAAGAAGCCTGCTAACGCGAGGCCGACCGCCTGCAGCGGCGTCCAGCCGGCACCCGACACCAGCCAATAACCGAGCAGGAAGTAGCCCAGCAGCTCACCGAGCAGAAGCCAGCGGAATTGCCGTGCCGCCATCGCCGACTTTCAGCGAATCAGGAACTTGGTCAGGCGCTCGAACAGCCCGCCATACGGCGGATTGAACAGCGACATGCCGTTGAGCCACGACTGGTAGAACACCGCCTTCTGCTTGGTGAAGGTCTTGAAGCCTTCGATGCCGTGGTAGTGCCCCATGCCGCTGGGGCCGACGCCGCCGAAGGGCAGTTCTTCCTGCGCGATGTGCAGGATGGTGTCGTTGATGGTCACGCCGCCGGCCACGGTTTCGTTCAGCACGCGATCGCGATCGCCGTCGCCGTTGCCGAAGTAGTACAGCGCCAGCGGACGCGGATGCTGGTTCACGTAAGCGATGGCCGCGTCGAGGTCCTTGTAGGGCAGCACCGGCAGCAGCGGGCCGAAGATCTCGTCCTGCATCACGCGCATGTTGTCGTCGACGTTCAGCAGCGCCAGCGGCGGCAGCTTGCGCCGAGTGTCGTCGGCCTTCGCGGTGGACAACGGCTCGATCTTCGCGCCGCGCGCCTGCGCATCGGTGACGTAGCCCTGCAGGCGCTGGTAGTGGCGATCATTGACGATCGCCGTGTAGTCCGGCGTGGTCGCCATGGCCGGGAAGCACTTCGCCACCACCGCACGCGCCGCCTCGATGAAGGCCTGCTCCTGACCTGCCGGCACCAGCACGTAGTCGGGCGCGATGCAGGTTTGGCCGGCATTCAGCAGCTTGCCGACCATGATGCGCTCCGCCGCCTTTGCCATCGAATAGTCGGGGCCGACAATCGCCGGCGACTTGCCGCCGAGTTCCAGCGTCACCGGCGTCAGGTTGTCCGCCGCCATGCGCATGATGTCGTGGCCGACCTTGGTCGAACCGGTGAACAGCAGATGGTCGAAGGGCAAGCGCGCGAAGTCGGCGCCGACCGTCGCGTCGCCCAGCACCACCGAAACATCGTCTGCGGCGAAGTACTTCGCCACCAACTCGGCCAGCAGCTCGCCGGTGCCCGGCGTGAATTCCGACATCTTGATCATCACCCGGTTGCCCGCCGCCAGCGCCGCCGCCAGCGGCGCAACCGCGAGGAACAGCGGATAGTTCCACGGCACGATGATGCCCACCACGCCCAGCGGCTGCGGAATGATCCGCGCCCGCCCGGGGCGGAACCAGATCGACGCCGACTTGCGCTGCGGCTTCATCCAGCCGCCGAAGTGCGAGCGGGTGTGGCGGATGGATTCGAGGCTGGGGAAGAGTTCCAGCAGCCGGGTTTCGTGCGCGGAGCGATGGCCGAAATCGGCCGAGATCGCCGTGACGAAGCGCTCGGCGTTGTCGTGCACCAACGCCGCCAGCGCGTCCAGCCGCGCCTGCCGCGCACTGCGCTCCACCTGCGCGTTGCGCCGGGTAGCGGCGTGCATGCGCGCGAACACGTTCTTGAATGTTTCCGCCTCGGCCAGTTGACGGGCTATCGCTTCGTTTGCGTTCATTCCAGGCTCCTCCTGCATGGGCACAGCGTATTTTGTCAGTTTATGCGCCGATCAGCGCATGGATTAGGCAAGGCACTCTAACGAGCCCGTGTCGGCAGGATGGATAATCCGCCCCATGGATGAGGACCTCGACAAGGAAGCCATCGGCAACGAACTTGCGGCCTGCATCGCCGAGGCGCGCGAGTTGCGTGCCGCGCGGGCCAGCGATCCCGAGCCGGGTGATTTCCCGCGGCTCAAGGAATGGCAGGCGGCGCGACTCGCCCGCAGCTATGCCGACCTGCTCGCCAGCGAACGCTACAACCCGGCGGCATCATTCTTCCTCAGCGACCTCTATGGCCCGAAGGATTTCCGCACCCGCGACGAGGAACTGGCGCGCGTCGTGCCCCTCATGGTGCACATACTGCCGGCGAGGGCGCTGCTGACCCTGCTCGAAGCGGTGAAGATGGACACGCTCTCCGAATCGCTCGACAGCGCCATGGTGCTAGCCCTGCGCAAGGTCGGGCGCAGCGGCGACGTTGACTGGCCGGCCTACGTCGCCGCCTATCGCAGCTGTGGTCGCAAGAAGGACCGCGAAATGCAGATCGCCCTGATCGACAAGATCGGCAAGACCCTCGACCGCCTGACGCGCATGCCGCTGATCCGCGTTTCCCTCAAGCTGATGAACGGCCCCGCCCACCTGGCCGGGCTCGGTGCCCTGCACTCCTTCCTGCAACGCGGCTTCGACGCCTTCAGCGACATGAAGGGCGCCGACGAGTTCCTGGAGATCGTCATCGCGCGCGAGACGGCGCTGATGAAGGAATTGTTCGCCAATCCGGGCGCTCGATTTCCCGCGTAGCGAGTGCCCGGCAGCGGTCCTCCGATGCTGCCCGAACGATAGGGACGGCGATTCGCACCGGAGATGCCACCCCACCTTTTGCCGGGACACGAGACTGGTGTTAGCCTCCGCTGCAACGTCGCATTGAGAGGATCAAACGGATGCATTCCCCCGCGGAATTTCCGCGCTTTGTACTGGCCCCGCTGGATCGCGTGCTGACCAACGAGCTGCAGCGCAAGATCGACCAGAAGACCAAGCCGCCGGGCGCGCTCGGCCGCCTCGAAAACCTCGCGCTACAGCTCGGCCTGATCCAGCGCAGCCTATCGCCGCACATCGTCAATCCGCATGTGCTGGTTTGCGCCGGCGATCATGGCGCGGCGAAGGCAGGCGTCTCGGCCTTTCCGCAGGAAGTCACCTGGCAGATGGTGGAGAACTTTCTCGCCGGCGGCGCCGCGATCAACGTGCTGGCGCAGCAGGCCGGCATGAAACTGGTGGTGGCCGATGCCGGCGTGGCGCACGACTTCGGGCCGCGCGATAACCTCGTTGATGCGAAAGTCGGCGCTGGCGGTACGGCGAATTATCTCGACGGCGCAGCGATGAGCGAAGCCGAATGCGCCACGGCGATGGCGAACGGCGCGAAACTGGCGCGCGAGTTCGCCGCCGCCGGCTGCAACGTATTGGCTTTCGGCGAGATGGGCATCGGCAACACCGCCTCGGCTTCGCTGATCACCCACTGCATCACCGGCTTGCCGCTGGCGGATTGCGTCGGGCGCGGCACCGGACTCGACGATGCCGGGCTGGAACGCAAGCGCCTGCTGCTGGCGCAGGCGCTGGTCGCTTGGCC
>JBIJDI010000010.1:0-17255 GCA_044344235.1 Sulfuritalea sp.
GCGATTCCGGAGAACCTGATCGAATCGGAACTGTTCGGCCACGAAAAGGGCGCCTTCACCGGCGCCGACCGCGAGCGACGCGGCGTCTTCGAACAGGCGGACGGCGGCTCCTTGTTCCTCGACGAGATCGGCGAAATGCCGCCCTCGATGCAGGTCAAGCTGCTGCGTGCGATTCAGGACCGGATGGTGGTTCGGGTCGGCGGCGCCACCCCGCGCAAGGTGGATATCCGGCTGATCTGCGCCACGCATCACGACCTCAAGTCCATGGTGGAGCAAGGTCGCTTTCGCGAGGACCTGTACTACCGCATCCATGTCATCCACCTCGACGTGCCGCCCCTGCGCGAACGGCAGGAAGACATCCTCTGGCTGGCGGCGCGCTTTCTCGACGAACGCGCGGCCAAGGGCGAAGCCCGGCGCACGCTGACCGCGGATGCGGAGCGTGCCCTGACCCGTTATCCATGGCCGGGCAACGTGCGCGAGTTGCAGCACTGCCTGGAGCGCGCCTGCGTGCTCTCCCTGACGCCACTGCTGACTGTCGAAGGCCTGTTTGGCGCCGGTGGTCCGACGGCGGTGGCGGAAGATTCGTTGCGGCAGCCGCTCAGCGGCCACCTGCAGGACTGCGAGCGCGCCTACATCCGTCGCGCGCTGACCGAGTGCGACGGCCGCATCGCCGACACCGCCGCCCTGCTCGGCATCAGCCGCAAGAATCTGTGGGAAAAAATGCGCAAGCTGGAGATGGCCGAAGGCTGACCGCCTTCAACCATCTCCAGCTTTCGTTCAGGGCTTGGGTGCGGGCTTCACCGCGCGGTGGAAACCGATCATGCCGTAGAACACCGTATCCACGGTCACCTCGACGAAGCCCATCTCGCGCAGCACGATCGACAGCTCTTCGGCGGTGTAGAACAGGTCCAGCGCGTCGATGAAATACTGTTTGAACTTGGTCGCCGCGGGACTGCTGCCGACGATCAGGCTGGTGAAGTTCAGGCAGGCCTTGAGATAGGTGTAATACAGGTGCTTCACGACCACGTTGCGCGGACGCAGCATGTCGGAATGGTGAAAGTGCCCACCGGGCTTGAGCACGCGCAGGATCTCGGTGAACACTTCGTGCACGCGCAGGTGGCGCGAAGCGAACTGCAGCGTGACGACGTCGAAATGATTGTCGGGGAAGGGCAGCGTGTGCACGTCGCCGATGGTGCTCTTGATGTGGAAGCCGAGGGCGGCAGCATTCTGCTGGCCGACGGTCTGCATCTCGGCGCTGCGATCCATGGCATGCACGTCCAGCGTCGGCTCGCGCTTGAGCAGGGCGATGCCGATGGCGTTGGTGCCGCCGCAGACATCCAGCACTTTCTGGTTCGGCTTGATGTCCACCGTCCGCATGAAGCGCTTGAGAAAGGTGCTCCACAAGCCGAGTGCCGCAATTTCGTTGCCCCGGTCGTAATAGGGGGCGATGTCCGCAAATGCATCGTTCAGCTCGTGGGTCCAGACATCGCTGAAACGCTGCTCGCGTACGGCCTCGCGCGAGGCCAGTGGGGGGGGTGCCATTGTTGTTTTCTCCTGCAGTGGGGTTGATTCGTTCTCTTCGGATGGCGCGAAGTTAGCGCCTGGGGCGGCAATGTGTCAAGTTGGTCGGGTGTTGCGGGAAAGTCGGCGCTGGCGACGCGGCGACCTTGTCCGCCGCAGGTCCGATTCAAGACTGGCGCTCAGTGCGGTATCCGCTCCCACGGCTCCGGCTTGCCGAACAGAAAACCCTGGAAGGCGAAACAGTTGTGGCTGGTGAGAAATTCGCGCTGCGCTTCGGTTTCCACGCCTTCGGCGATCACTGCGAGACCCATGCTCTGTGCCAGCGCAACGATGGTGCGGGCGATCGCGGCATCGTTCGGATCGGTCAGCACATCGCGGATGAATGACTGGTCGATCTTGAGCTGATCCAGAGGCAGGCGTTTCAGATAGGACAACGAGGAATATCCGGTGCCGAAATCGTCCAGCGAGAAGCTCACCCCGGCCGCCTTCAGCGCCGTCATCTTGACGATGGTGTCCTCGACATCGGCAAGGAACAGGCTTTCGGTCAGCTCCAGTTTCAGGTGCTGCGGGTTGGCGCCGGTATGGTCGAGTGTGGCCATGACCTGATCGACGAAGTCCTGATGATGGAACTGGCGCGCACTGACATTGACGGCCATGGTCAGATGCGCCTTGTCGGGATCCTTGCCCCATACCGCCAGGCGCGCACAGGCGGTTTCGAGCACCCACTGGCCCAGCGGCAGGATCAGCCCGGTTTCCTCGGCCAGCGGAATGAACTCGTTGGGGGCGATCAGGCCGCGCAGCGGATGGCGCCAGCGCACCAGCGCCTCGACACCCGTGAGCTGCCCCTCGACACCCACCTGCGGCTGGTAAAAAAGCATGAACTGATGTTCGCGCAGGCCCTTGCGCAAATCCGCCTCGAGTGTCGAGCGGACGTTCACCGCGTGCTGCATGTCGGGCGCGAAGAAGCGCAGCGTGTTGCGGCCCGCCGCCTTCGCCTGGTACATGGCGAGATCGGCCTGCTGCAGCAACTCGTCGACGCTGGCGCCGTGGCCGCAATACAACGTAATGCCGATACTCGGGGTGCAGTGATATTCCTGGGCGCCGAGTTGATAGTCCTGGTTCAGCGCCTCGACAATCTTCTCGCCCACCACTTCCGCCTGGGCCGCCGCATCGCGAAGATTCTCGCTGAGGTTTTCCAGCATCAGCACAAACTCGTCGCCGCCCAGGCGCGACACGGTATCGCCCTCCCGCACGCATTCGGTGAGGCGTGCCGCGACGTGTTGCAGCAGCATGTCGCCCTTGTCATGACCAAGGCTGTCGTTGAGGTTCTTGAAGTTATCCAGATCGATGAACAGCAAGGCGCCGTGGTGCCGGTTGCGGGCGCTGGAGGCCAGTGCGTGTTGCAGGCGGTCGAGCAGCAGCCGGCGATTGGGCAACTGGGTCAGCGGATCGAAGAAAGCCAGATGCCTGATTTCGTCTTCCGCGGCCTTGCTCTCGCTGATATCGGTGAAGGCCGCCACATAATGGGTGATCTGACCATCGAGGCCTCTGACCGCCGAGATGGTCTGCCACTTGGGAAAGATTTCACCGTTCTTGCGACGATCCCATATTTCGCCATACCAGGCACCGGTGGCCTTCACTTGGCGCCACATGTCCGCATAGAACGCCTGGTCGTGCCGGCCGGACTTGAGGATGGCGGGAGTCTTCCCCACGGCGTCCTCGGCGCTGTAGCCGGTCAGGTCGGTAAAGGCCGGATTGACCCGCAGAATGATGCCCTCGGCATCGGTGACCATGATGCCATGCAGCGATTCGAAGGCCTTCGCCGCAATACGCAGTTCCTGCTGTACCTGACGGCTTTCCGTGATGTCGCGCGTGATGCCGACAAAGTGCGAGGTGCGGCCTTCGCCGTCCGCCACCGGGGCCACCGACAGATCGCTCCAGAACGGCGTGCCGTCCTTCTTGAAATTCATCAGGTGGCCGCTGAAGGAATCTCCGGTGACAAGCGCCGCGCGCAGTTCGCCGAGGATTGCGGCATCGGCGCCCCGGTTATGCAAGAAGGATGGGGTCCGGCCGAGTATTTCGGCCTCGGTGTAGCCGGTGATGCGCTGGAAGGCCTCGTTGGCGTAGGTAATGCGGCGCTCGGCGTCGGTGATGATCACGCCCTGCGTGATCGATGCCAGCGCCTGATAATGCAGACGCAGGATCGCCTCGCTCTTTTCACGTTCCTCGGACTGCACCACCTTGACCAGATTTTCGCGGAACACGATCATGGCGCGCGCCATGTCACCGATTTCGTCGCCGCGCCGGTCGTCGCCCGCCGTAACATCGACGGTTGCGTCGCGGGCCGCCAACTGGCTCATGGCGCGGGTCATGCGGGCCATCGGCTCGATGATTCCTCGTGCCAGCGCGGCTGCCACGGCGAGGGTAAGCGCCAGCAGGATCGTGACGAAAACGGCAACCATGCGCGCGGTGCGCGCGGCCGCTTCTTCGGCGCGCCGGGCCTGTGCGATCAGGTCGGCCACGAGGCTGTCTTCGACGACCTTCATCTCGTCGATCCTTTGCGTCGTCGTGTCATACCACTGCGCGACCTCGATCTCACGCGTCAAGCGCGGGGTCTGGTTGCCGGTGGCGATCTGCCGCATGCGCTCAAGCTCCTTCGCGCTGACGCCCTCGAGCAGATAGCCGAGCAGCGTAATCTGTCCCGGCGAAGCAAAGAAGCGGAACTGCTCAAGATACACGCGCTGCCGATCGATCAGTTCAACCAAACGCGTCTGGCCGGCCGCATCGAAACGCCCGGCGCCAAAGCCGGCGGCACCGATGGCCCGCTCCAGTCCGGCGCTCTCTTTGGCCTGCAGCAGATGCAGGTAGGCGTAGATCGAACGCGTCAGATCGGCGCGGGGACTGACCACCAGAACCTCGTCGACAACGCCGATCAGGCGGGTAACCACGCTGCCATACAGCCGGGTGAGTTCGGCCGCCGTCATTCGCCGCTCGGCGACGGCACGGCGCCACGCGTCGATCTGGTCCGTCAGTTCCCGCGCCGCCGCGATGCGGGCGGCCAGTGTCCCGCCGATGTGCGCGGCATCAAAGTAGGCCAGCGCACCGGCCAGCGCTGCGCGCTTTTCATCGGTTTCCGCATGGCGTGCGGGTAGCCGTTCCGCCAGTTCCGCGCCCTCCGAGCCGATGAAGCTGGCGGCGACGCCGCGCTCCTTCTGCACCGCGTGGATCAGATCGCCTACCGCCGGAGCCAATTCGGCGATGACCCGCAGATCCTTCATTTCATTGGCAATGCGAAAGTAGCCGGTGAGCATCCACACCGAGAGCACCAGCACCCCGATGATCGGCAAGGCCAGCGCGAGCCCGCCTCGTGCGCCTATGCGAGCGTTGTGCAATTCGAAGCGTCGCATTGTCAAGTTGCCGGCCGCGGGGTTGCGCGCATGGCGGCAGCCAGGTCCCCGGCCGCACACGGCCGCCCGAACAGGTATCCCTGATAGGCATTGCAGCCATGACGGGCGAGAAAGTCCCGCTGTCCTTCGGTTTCGACGCCTTCGGCGATGACCGCCAGGCCAAGGCTTTGTCCGAGGGTAATGATGGCCTTGGCGATGGCCGCATCGTTGGGGTCGGTGAGTACATCGCGGACGAAGGATTGATCGATTTTCAGCTGGTCCAGCGGCAGCCGCTTGAGATACGTCAGCGACGAGTAGCCGGTGCCGAAGTCGTCGAGCGAGAAGCCGACGCCGTTGGCCTTGAGCTCGGTCATCTTGGTGATGATGTCTTCCACATCGGACAACAGCATGCTTTCCGTCAGTTCCAGTTTGAGCTGCGGCGGCCGGGCGCCTGTGGAGTCAAGTATCGCCATGACTTCTTCGACGAAATTCGGCAGTTTGAATTGTCGGGCACTGACATTCACCGCCACAACCAGATGAGCCATTTCCGGTCGGGATGCCCAGGCTGCGAGTTGGCCGCACGCGGTTCTCAACACCCAGTGTCCCAGCGGCAGAATCAGCCCGCTGTCCTCGGCCAGCGGAATGAACTCGCCGGGGGGCACCATGCCGCGCTGCGGATGCTGCCAGCGCACCAGCGCTTCGACACCCGTCATCCGCCCTGCTCCATCGACCTGGGGCTGGTAGTAAAGCAGGAACTGGTCTTCGCTCAGGCCATGACGCAACTCTTCTTCCAGTCCGGCGCGGGCGGTGACCACGGCCTGCATTTGCGGATCGAAGAAACGCAGGGTATTGCGGCCTGCCGCCTTGGACTGGTACATGGCGAAGTCCGCGCGCTTCAGCAGTTCGTCAACCGTATCCTGATTTCCGCCGAACAGCGTGACGCCAATACTCGGCGTGCTGTGATGCTTGTGATTGCCCAGCAGGTAAGGCTCGTTGAGCGCGACAAGGATTTTTTCGCCGACCGACTGGGCCTGCGGTGCAGCCTCTTCCGGACTGACGTCGAGGCCTTCCAGCATCACCACGAACTCGTCGCCGCCCAAGCGGGCCACGGTATCGCCCTCGCGCACACTGTCGCTCAGCCGCTGCGCAACCTGTTGCAACAGCAGGTCGCCCTTGTCATGGCCCAGGGTGTCGTTGAGCGTCTTGAAATTGTCCAGGTCGATGAACAGCAGCGCGCCCTCGCGTCCGCTGCGCGCGCTGGCCGTAATGGCCTGTTGCAGGCGATCGAGCAGCAGCCGCCGGTTGGGCAACTGGGTCAGCGGATCGTAGAAGGCCAGACGGTGAATCTCGGCCTCCGCCTCGGTGTTGCGCGAGATGTCGGAAAAGGTGCCGATGTAGTTGCTGACCTGTCCGTCGGGCGCAACGACCGAGCTGATGGTGAGCATCTCGGCATAAATCTTCCCGTTCTTGCGTCGGTTCCAGATTTCTCCCTGCCAGTAGCCGTGTTCCTTCAACGCTGCCCACATGCGCTGGTAGTAGGCTTCGTCGTGGCGCCCTGACTTGAACAGCGCCGGCGTCCGGCCGATGGCCTCTTCCGCGCTGTAGCCGGTGAGCCGGGTGAACGCCTGATTGACCCTCACGATAATCCCCGTGGGGTCGGTGATCATCATGCCTTCCTGCGACTCGAAGGCGATGGCGGCCACGCGCAGGTTCGCCTCGGCCTGCTTGCGTTCCTCGATGCTGGTGGCAATGCCGAGATAGCCGGTGATTTCTCCGTTCTGATGGCGTATGGCAGTGATCGACAGCAGCACCGGTATCCGGGTGCCGTCCCTGTGAATGTAGGTCCACTCGCGCTCATCCGGCTCGCCCGTGGCACGTGTCCGGGCGACAAAGGCGTCGAACCCGGGCGCCACCGCAATGCCAAGCTCCCGCGTCAGCAGGCTCGCATAGGCAACGACCTCGTCGGGGTCATGAAAGGCCCCGGGGTCACGCTTGCCGATCAACTCCCCGGCCGTGTAACCCAGCAGCGTCTCGGCGCCCTTGTTGAACACGGTGATGAGGCCTTGCGGATCGGTGGCGATGATGGAATAGGAGGCGCTGGCAAGCACCGATGCCATCAGCGTGCGGCTTTCGCGCAATTCGATCTCGGCCGTCTTGCGCTCGGTGATGTCCTGCAGGGTTTCGATGGCGCCAACAATGCGCCCTTCTTCGTCATGCAGCGGCGCGGCGAGGAAACTCAGCCAGCGCCCAATATTGGGAAAGTAGCCCTCGGCTTCATAGGCGCCGCTCACAACGGCGGAGGGACCAACCGCTCCCGTGTAGTAGTGCTCCATGGCCGCCAGGGCCGAATGATCGTCATTGACGATAAGGTCGGCCAGCACCGGTCTCGGCTTCGGATAAAACGCCTTCCACGAGTCTTTGGTGCCGACCATGTCGGCCGCGGCGATCTTGAACACGCGCTCGCAGGCTCGATTCCAATGCGTGACGCGATGCTCGGCGTCGATGACAAAGGTCGAAACCGGCGTGCTGTCGATGATTTGGGCCAGTGCCAGTTTGGCGTGTTCCTGTTCTAGCTCGGCACGACGGCGTTCGGTGATGTCCTGCAAGGGACCGGTGGTTTTGGAGTTCATCGTGTCAGGCCTTCAGTGCCCCGCCGGTCGAGCAATCGAACCCGCTGGCCGACATCGAAAAGCCGGCCTCGCGACGGCCGGCTGAAGTTCTTCGAAACAAAATCCTGTCCACCACTGCTCCCGATCGTTCCCCGGTCTTGGCCGGTTATCCATGCCTGTCGATGCAGCAACCGGGCTATGCCGACAAACGGGCCCGGTTACGAAAGCGCGGAGGGCCCGACGCTGACGGCTCATCTAACCAAAGACATAGCCCGCCGATGCGCCATATTACGCGGAATGAATCGTCCCGGCACACCGGAATTGCATTTGTCGACCGCCAGCGCATCCCGATCCCGCCAGCGAACGGGCGGGCTTATGGCGGTTGCCGAACCCCGCGCAAGACGATGGCGATCAGCGCCATGGTACTGAACATGCCGCCAGCAGGCCATGAACAGTCGGCGCTGGTGGCACGGCGGCCTACTTCACGCGCTCGTTCAACACCGCCTGCACATCTTCCGTCGTCCAGTTGCCGAGTGCGCCGGGCGGGCTGCCCTTGACTGCGGGAAAGTTGACGAACTCGACTGCGCCGCCATCCTTGCGCTTATGCCGATAGCTGCCGTCGACAAGGATCACGATCGGGATATGGCCCTTGAGGCCCAGCGCAGCGAGGCGCTTTTCGCCGGCCGCACTTTCGGCATCGATCTCGGCCAGCTTCAACTTGCCGCCCTGGGCCGCCAGCCATTCGCGCAGCGGCTTCAGAGCGCTTTGCACCGGCGGGTGCACCATGGCGATGATTTCGACCGTCGGCGGCGCGGCGAAGGCGGCGCCGCCGAACATGCCAAACACGGCGGCGGCGAAAACGAAAATGAAATGGCGGCGGGATGTCATGGGCGATTCCTTCATTTGCAGTTGTGATGCAGTTTCCACTTTTCAGCGTGGCCCATGGCAACGGCCCAGTCGGGGGGCGTGCAATCAGCACTGCTACCCGCTTCCGCTGCCGGGGGAGCGTTCAACAGCGTCGGCGCCGCCGTTTGCGCTGACATGTGCCGGCCGACAAACACGATCATCACCAGGAAGGCGGCGACGATCAGCATCTGTGGCAGGCCGATCTTCTGGATCTCGTGCCGCACCGGCACGTCGCAGGTGCCGCCCGGACACAACTGCGCCGGCTCCTTGTGGAACCTGTTGTAGACCTTGCAGCCGAGGCAGATGCCGAAGGCGCTCTCAAAAAACATCAAGGTGAGGCACGCGGCGCAGACGATCAGGTTGACCGGACCGATCACGTTGTTGATCACGATCAGGTACAACATGGACAGCGCCAGCACGAAACCAATCGCCCAGGCGAAGCGCTTCTGCGGCGCGCCGACGTATTCGGGTAGCTGGTTGCGCACGGCGAAGCGGCCAACGATGAGACTGGGCGCGAAGCGCGGATTGATGAATATCCGGATCGTGAAGTCGACCAGAAAAGCGATGACGAAGATTTTGGTGGTGCGGAAATCGCCCAGCATCCATGCATGCATGAAGGCAACCATGGCAAACACGAACAGGATGCCGGCACTCGCCCGCACTTCGCGCTCATTGAGTACGGGTACTTCGTATTCAGCGACGTGCTCGCCAAAGGCCAAAATCCGGTTCATGCAATCCCCTTCAATGACTCATTCAATTTTGTACTCGTTTCCGGGCCGACTCAGGCCGTTCGTACCAGCCCTTGCTGGAATTCACGACCTTGACCACCAGCAGCATCGCCGGCACTTCGATCAACACACCGACCACGGTGGCCAGCGCCGCGCCGGACTCGAAGCCAAACAGGCTGATGGCGGCGGCGACCGCGAGTTCAAAGAAGTTGGAGGCGCCGATCAGGGCCGAGGGACAGGCGACGTTGTGCTTCTCGCCCACCGCGCGATTCAGCCAGTAAGCCAGCGCCGAATTGAAGAACACCTGGATCAGGATCGGCACCGCGAGCAAGGCGATGATCAGCGGCTTGTCGATAATGGCCCGGCCCTGAAAAGCGAACAGCAGCACCAGCGTCGCCAGCAGCGCGGCAATCGACCACGGGCCGATTTTCGCCATCATCGCGTCGAAGTGTTCCTGCCCCTTGCTCAATAGCGACTTGCGCCAGATCTGGGCGAGGATCACCGGGATCACGATGTAGAGCACCACCGAGGTAAACAAGGTATCCCACGGCACGGTGATGGCCGAGATGCCGAGCAGGAAGGCGACCAGCGGCGCGAAGGCGACGATCATGATGGCGTCGTTCAGTGCCACTTGCGACAGGGTAAACAGCGGATCGCCATTGGTAAGCCGGCTCCAGACGAAGACCATCGCCGTGCACGGCGCGGCGGCGAGCAGGATCAGGCCGGCGATGTAGCTGTCGAGCTGGTCGGCGGGCAGCATGGGCGCGAAGATGTTGCGGATGAACAGCCATGCGAGAAAAGCCATCGAGAAGGGTTTCACCAGCCAGTTCACGAACAGCGTCACGCCGATGCCGCGCGCGTGGCTTTTCACTTCATGCAGCGCGCCGAAATCGACCTTGACCAGCATCGGGATGATCATGATCCAGATCAGCAGGCCCACCGGCAGGTTGACCCGTGCCACTTCCATCTTGCCCAGCATCTGGAAGGGGCCCGGAAGCCACTGGCCGAGCGCAATGCCGACGATGATGCAGAGAAAGACCCAGACCGTCAGGTAGCGCTCGAAGGTGGACATCGGCGCGCCGGCACTTTGTTTTGCAATGACTTCGCATTGAGCGGACATGTCAGTTTCCTATTGCAACGGGGCGGGTGAGTTCGAGCAGGCGCTCGACGCCGATGGGTTCCTCTTTCAGCAGGGGCACGAGCGCGTAGCGTGAGGCATGGCGAGTGGCAACGGCCTCGATTTCGCCGAGTTCGTTGCGTGCGCGCTGGCGCAGCAAGGGTGAGTGCGGCCCGGCGGCAGCCAGGCTGTTGTTGATGACCCAGGCCCAGGGCTCGATGCCGGCGCGACGCAAGTCCGCCTGCAGGTTGGCGGCTTCCAGCACGGGGGTGGTTTCCGCGAGCGTCACCAGCAGCACCTTGGTCTGCTGCGGATCCTGCAACTGCATCATCGGCGTGGTGAAGTGCATGCCTGCATCGACCATCTGGCGCGAGACCTCGCGGTGATAGGCGCCGGTGGCGTCGAGCAGCAGCAGGGTATGCCCGGTGGGCGCGGTGTCCATCACCACGAATTTCTTCCCCGCCTCACGGATGATGCGCGAAAACGCCTGGAACACGGCGATTTCCTCGGTGCAGGGCGAGCGCAAGTCTTCTTCGAGCAAGGCACGGCCGGCGCTGTCGAGTTTGGCGCCCTTGGTCTCCAGTACATGCTGGCGATAGCGCTCGGTTTCGGCCTGCGGATCGATGCGGCTGACGGCGAGATGTTCCAGCGAGCCGGCCAGGGTTTCGGCGAGATGCGCGGCCGGGTCGGAGGTGGTGAGGTGCACCGGCAGGCCGCGCCGTGCCAGTTCCACCGCCACGGCCGCGGCCAGCGTGGTCTTGCCGACGCCGCCCTTGCCCATCAGCATGATGAGGCCATGGCCATCGGCGGCGATGAGGTCGACCAGCGACGCAAGCGAGGGCGCGGCCAGCGCGAGCGGCAGGCCCTCGGCGACGATGGCTTGCAGGTCTGCAGCCACCAGCAACTGGCGCAGGGCATCGAGGCCCACCAGATTGAAAGGCTTGAGTGCAACCTGATCCAGTGGCAGCGCCTTGAGAACGTCAGGAATCGACATCAATGCGGCTTGCTCGCGCTTGAAAATAGCGGCGGCCAGCGCATCCAGTGTGGCTTCCTCGCGCGGCAGGACACCATTGATGACCAGATATTGCTGCGAAAGACCAATCTCCGCGAGCTCTTCATGCGTGCGGGCGACTTCGCGCAAGGTCGCCTCCTGTGCGCGTGCCACCAGGATCAGGCGCGTGCGCTCCGGATTGGCCAGCGCGTCGACGGCAGCCTTGTACTGTGTGCGCTGCTTTTCCAGGCCGGCCAGCGGGCCGAGGCAGGAGGCATCGCCCTTGCCTTCGTCGAG
Source organism: Sulfuritalea sp. (assembly GCA_044344235.1). GTDB lineage: Bacteria > Pseudomonadota > Gammaproteobacteria > Burkholderiales > Rhodocyclaceae > Sulfuritalea. The sequence continues at coordinate 11,556 of JBIJDI010000010.1, forward strand.
AAAGCCACTCCAGGCGCCGGGCAGTTGCAGCAGGCGGATGGTGTGGCCGGTCGGCGCCGTGTCGAAGATGATGTGTTCGTAATCAGCGGTCAGGGCCGAGTCGACCAGCAGGGCGGTGAATTCGTCGAAGGCGGCGATCTCCGTGGTGCAGGCGCCGGAGAGCTGCTCCTCGATGCCCTTGACGACGGCTTCCGGCAGTACGCCGCGTACCGGCCCGACGATGCGGTCGCGGTAGGCTTGCGCTGCGGCCTGCGGGTCGATCTCCAGCGCGAACAGACGATCCACCGCGGGGACCGGCGTGATCCGGTTGCCGATGTCGATGCCGAATACCTGGCCGACGTTGGATGCCGGATCGGTGCTGACCAGCAGCACGCGGCGCCCGGCCGCAGCCAGCTGCACGGCGCTGCCGCAGGCAATCGAGGTCTTGCCGACGCCGCCCTTGCCGGTGAAGAACAGAAAGCGCGGCGGCTGGTCGAGGAATTTCACGAAATAACGTCCCCGCCTCAGCAGCAGCGGCTGCCGGAACAGCAGCCAGCGGCACCTTTGGCGGCTTCCGGCTCGGCCGCCGACGCGATGCCGGCCCAGCGCGCCAGCTCGGCGCGATTCGGGTAGCGGCCGGCCAAGGCAACTTCGCCATCGACCAGGATCAGCGGCAGCGCTTCCTGTCCGGAACGTTCCAGAAATCCCTTGACGATGGCGTTCTCGGCGAAGGCCATCGGTTGCTGGGCCAGGTTGAAGCGCTCGATCTGCGCGCCGTTCTGCTTCGCCCAATCGGCATCGGCGGTAAAGCTGACGAGTTGCTGATCGATGTCCACGCCACAGACGCCTGTGCTGCAGCACAGGGCGGGGTCAAAAACCTGGATGTTTGCCATGATGGATTTCCTTCGAATTGAAATTTGATTGCGGAGAATTGACGCGAGGCGCGCTCAGTCGCCGGTGTGGATGCGACGCGCCGCGGCGAGGGTTTCTTCGCGACTCATGCTCTCCAGCGACAGCGCAAGAAAGCCTTCGATGCGATTCTTCAGGGATTGATAGGCTTCCTCGAATGCCTCGCGGCGTGCCGTCATCGGCTCGACGTGGGCCGGGTCGGGGATGCCCCAGTGCGCCGTGGTCGGATGGCCGGGCCAGATCGGACAGGTTTCCTGCGCCGCATTGCCGCACACGGTGAAGATGAAATCAAGAGTCGGTGCCGAGGGGACGGCGAACTCGTCCCAGGATTTGCTGCGCGCACCCTCGTGCGGCACGCCGTGCTTCGCCAGCGTTTCCAGCGCCACCGGATTGACCACGCCGCCCGGCTTGCTGCCGGCCGAATACGCCTTGACGCGGCCCTGGCCCAGCTGGTTGAACAGCATTTCCCCGAGAATCGACCGGGCGGAATTGCCGGTGCAGAGCACCAGTACATTGAAGGACATGAATTCTCCTCAAGCCGCCTTGCGGCGGCGGGCGGTGGTGGCGCGTGCCACCGTCTTCGGCAGGCACTGCCCGCCCTGGCAGCAGTTGTCGGTGAGATAAGCGATGAGGTCGTCCATCGCCGCGAAGCTGGCCGCATAGAAGATGAAGCGGCCTTCCTGGCGCGAGGTGACCAGGCCGGTGCGCGCCAGATGCGCGACGTGGAAGGACAGGGTGGCGGGCGGGATCGCCAGTGACTCGGAAATGGCACCGGCTTTCAAGCCCTGCGGCCCCTGCTCGACGAGCAGGCGGAAGATGCGCAAGCGGGTTTCCTGTGCAAGCGCGGCCAGTTTATCAACGGCTTGGGCGGTTTCCATATGGGTTGATTTTATATTTCCAGAAATATGGAAATATTGTACACGCCGAATCGCGCGTCGGTCAATCCGCCCGTCGATTCGGTATCTCGCTAGCGAGTTTCGCCATACCAGTCGATCAACGCCGCCAGTTCCGCGTCGCTGAACGGGTTGGCGAGCGCCGTCGTCGTATCGCCGCGCACGCCGAGCCAGAGGCGCGCGGCGAATTCCTCACGCGGCATGCTCTTCATCTGCATGGCGAGATTTTTTGCCGGCAGCAGGCTGTCAGTGCTCGGCGCATCATGACAGCCGGCGCAGGTCACGCGATGAATCGAGGCGCCCAGGTTCAACATTTCAGGCGTAAGGACCGCAACCAGTAACGGGCGCGCATCGAAGGGGTGGCGTTGCTTCAGGGTTGCGAGTGCCACAGAGAGTGCGCGCCAGTCTCGACGGGCGATCAAGGCGCGCATTGGGGCAAGGGACTTAGGATCGCCATTGGCCCGACGCAACAGCAAAGGCAGGGAAGAAAGTGCCCCGTTAATGCGCTTGACCAATCCCTCGCGTTCCAGCGGCCCGCCGTCACCGCTCTTCAGCCGGTGTACATCGCCAGCCATGACGACGAGTTCCGCCGCCAGCCGCCGTTCGTGTTCTCCTGCGGCCTGGACAGCGGCACAACAGCACGCCGCCGCCAGTCCGGCGAGGATGAAGCGCAAACGCACCCGGCTTATTTCAGGCTGACCTTCTGTTCCACCGGCCCCGCCTTGACCATGGTCCATTCGACCATCGAACCATCGTAGAGCTTGACCTTCTTGTTGCCGACCAGTTCGCTCGACACGAACCAGCCGATCGATGCCAGATGGCCGGTGTTGCAGAAGTTGATCTGCTCGCCGCTGGTTGGCACGTTGGCCACCTTGAACAGTTTTTCCAGTTCGGACTTGGGACGGAACATGCCGCCGCCGTTTTCGGTGGTCCAACCGGAGGGCAGATTCCTGGCGCCGGGCAAGGTGCCGTTTTCGGTAGCCTTCGGATTGCGGTTGATGCCGACATACTGGTCTTCGGGACGGCTATCGACCAGCATTACACCCTTGGCCTTCGAGGCTTTCACGTCATCGAGACTGGCGACCATGTCGAGGCGCGGCTTTGGCGTGAAGGTCTTGGCAGCAACCTTGGCCGCGCCGGTCTCGACCGGGTTGGCCTTGTCCTTGGTCCAGGCCGCCATGCCGCCGTTGAGGATCGACACGTTGTCGTGGCCGAGTACCTTGAAAGTCCAGTAGATGCGCGTGGCCCAGCCCATGTCCAGATAGGCGCCGCCGGGTGCGACCAGCACGACATGGGTATTGTTGTCGACGCCGAGGCTGCCGATATGAGCGGCGAGCTTGTCGAACTTGGTCGGCAGCATGTCCGGTACCTTGTCGGCGCGTTCCTCACGCCAGCCCGACTTGGCAAAGTCGGTGCTCGCCGCGCCGGGAATATGGCCGCGCAGGAAGTCCGATGTCCCCTGCATGTCGACCACGGCAATGCCGGGCTTGCCGAGATTGGCCTTGACCCAGGCCGCGTCGACCAGCGGGTCGGCGGCGAAGGCCGTGCCGATGAAACCGAACAGGAACGTCAGGACCAGCCAGAACGACCGGCCGCTATTAATCAATATGCTTTTCATGAGTCTCTCCTCCATCAGGTTTTGTGGGTTCTGCGGGGTGCTACCTGCTTCAGGTGCTGACAACCAGATCAGCGGCCAGGATGGCGGCAATGACGCCGTCCCAGTCGCTTTGCTGCAAGTCCGGACGCCGGATATCGACGACATCGACGCGATACGCGGGTGTCGCCTGCCGCAGCGCGGCGATCACGGTCTGGGCGTCCGGGAACAGACCGGTATTCAGTTGCACGATATTCATGATGTTCTCACAGCGAAAGCACGATGTCGGCGCTGGTCATCGCCTCGGCCAGCATCGCGGCGTCGAGCAGGGGCAGGTCATCCGCCATCGCCGCGACGGTAGTCTGCGGCTCGATGCCGGTCAGTTCCAGCAGTTCGGCATTAGCGGCGTTTTCAGGCGTGTCGGCCACCGGCCCGCTCATGAACACCAGGCCGACCTGATGGCCGAAGATGGTCAGGCCGGCCGCCACGCGCATCGCCTCGGCGTGATCGTGGCGCGCCAGCACCAGCAGTTTCTTCTCGCCGTTTTCGCTCACAGGCTCACCACCTTGCGCGCTTCGCCCATCAGGGCACTGTTGGTAGTCTGGCTGCCGGCCTCGACCGGGCAGGCCAGCTGCGGACAGAAGCGGTGCCAGGATTCCTCGCAGACCACGGCACGCTCGACTTGGGTTAGGGCCGCCGCGAGGTCGGTGTCGCGCAGGCCGAGCACGCCTTCATGCGTGAAGAATGCGCCGACGCGGCAATCCGCGCGATTGGCGGCCAGCAGCAGCGGATACAACAGTCGCCCTCCCGCCGCCGTGCTGACATGGAACAGGATATCCATTACCGCGCTCTCCCTGCCGTCAGGGCCAGACTTCCGGGATGAACGCGGACGGCAATGCCCTCGCCCGCGCGCAACTGTGTAAAGCGGGCGATCGCCTGATAGGCATCGTCCGCGACCACCACCCCATTGGCCGCCGCCGGCTTGGGCCCAGCGGCATCGACGAGTATCGGCTTGTCGCGCACGATGTCGGCACCCAGCACCCACAAGCTATCGCGCATCGGCGCCGTCCACACCGCGCTGCGCACCATGCCGCGTTCCTGGCCGCCGCCGGCACGGCCGTCAAGGCGAGGCATAGGCCCGCTCAGGATGCGCACCGACTTCTGTCCGGCGAGATACAGCAGGCCGGCGACGAAATCGCGCGCCGTCGCATCCCGGCCGATGACCAGTACGGTTTCGCTACCGGCCAATCCTGCGGTGCCCAGCAGCCAGAGGATGTCGCGCTCGCTCGGCAGGCGCCGCTGCAGATCGAGAAATTCCTCCGCCGGCAGACAACGCGCGCCGGCAAGGCTGGCGCGCTTGCACTCGGCCAGCGGCCGACTGTCGATCACCGTCTCGCCAGCGCCGACTTTCGGAGTGTAGGCAAAGTCGCTCACCGCCCATGCCGGCATGGCGATCAGAACCAGGGCGAACAATCCTGCGCGCATCCTCAGCAACCGCCGAAACGCTTCGCCGCGGGCGGTGCGCCGCCCGCCGTCACCGGGGCCGGCGGATTGTCGATGTAATAGCCCATCAGATCGATCACCGTCACTTTGCCGAAGCCGGGAAGGTCGAGCTCGGGCAGAGCTTCCGGCGGCGCCGGCTTTTTCGCCGCCTCGACAGTCGCGCGCGGCAGGGCGGCCAACGAGAAGCCGACGGCGCACACGGCGACGGTCAGCACCAGGCTCACGGAACAGAAAATCACGCCGGTACGATTCAGCATACGGATGCTCCGCTCACAGCGAGTCGCTGAAAAATGCCAGGTACATCATGCCGAAAGCCAGGCAGAACAGCAGCCCGTGGACAATGGTTTGCAGATCAAGGCCCATCATTTGCCTCCCTGGTAATGCTGTACCAGGGTTTCCACCGGCACCGACTGGCCGCTGACCGGATGCACCACGGGCGGCGTGAAATAGGGCACGCCGTCCTTGGTCACCTTCATGCCCGGTGGCGGCGCGAAGGTCATCCAGAGAAAGCCGACTATGCTGGCAATCGCCGAGAGCGCGACCAGCAGACGCAGGAGCAGTCGTTGCCACATGGCATCAGTCCTTGCGGATGTAGATGTGCCAGCAATTGGACGCCTTGACCGTTTCCAGATGCGTCGCATCCAGCTCGTCGCACAGCGGCGGCAGCGCCTCGACCGAGGACGGGTTGTCGGCCAGCACCTCGATGATGTCGCCGACGGCGACCTCATTGACCGCCTTCTTGGTCATCAGTTGCGGCCGCGGACAGGACACGCCGAGGCAATCGACACGGCGGGCGATCTGTATTTTCGTACCGCCCGAGAG
>JBIJDI010000207.1:0-5209 GCA_044344235.1 Sulfuritalea sp.
GCGAGCTTCATTTGGCTTCCTCTGCCGGTTTCTGCGGTGCCTGCCCCAGCTTTTCCACTTTCGGATCGGCCCAGCTTCCGGTCACCGCGTATTCGAAGGCGAAGGCCTGATCGAGCGGGTCGCGGAGAATCTTCTGCGCGGCCCAGACCACCGCGCCGGCGATCGGGTTGGCAATCATGGCCCCCACCGCGATCGATTCACCCACCGCGGGCTGTACGCGCACCTTGAGATCCTGCGTCTCGGCGCCGAGATTGACCGTGCCGCTCATCAGCACCTTGGCCGATGGCCCTTTTATCTGCAGTTCCTTCGTGTCCATGATGCCGCGCGCGACGGCGAACTGGCCGCCGATGCTGTCGAAGGCGAATCCTTCGCTGAAGATATCGCGGAAATCCAGGGTGATGCGGCGCGGCAGCGACTGCAGGCTGAGAATTCCGAGCAGGCGGCCGACGCCCGGCTCGAGTTTGATGAATTGTCCGCCGGCCGCATCGAGCTTGAGGTTGCCGTTGAGGCTTGGATAGTCGAGCGTGAAAGGCGAGCCGTTCCACGACAGGGTGCCGGAGAGATCGGCGGTTCCGCGTCGCACCGCATCCGGGTGGCCGATGCGCGCCAGCAGCTTTTCAATGCTTTTGGCATTGAGCTTGAACTCGATACGGGTGTCGGGCTGAGTCGGACTGGGGCGCCAGCGCCCCGTGGCTTCCAGCGCACCGTCGTCGTTCCTGGCGTCGATCTTGGTGTTCCAGTAGCCCTCGCGGTTCTCGGCCGCGATGCGGACGGTGCCCAGTGCGCGATCCTTGAACGAAAGCTTGTCGACCGTGATGTCGAGCGCGGGGAAGCGCTCGATGACCTCGTTTGTCCTGGCTTGCAGTGCGGCAGGTGTGGCGGCCGATTCGGGAATCGAGAACTGGGCGATACGTCCCGTGAGTTTGCCGTTGCCGGCACTGCTCCATTCGAAATTGCCGGCCAGCTCACGGCTCTTCAGTTCGAAGCGTGTACTGCTGGCGCCTTCCGGCCGGCTGCCATTGACGCGTACCTCATGGAAGCTCTTGTCCTGCACGGTCAGGTCTGCGGTGCGCAAGTCGAACTGGACAGCGGGGAGGAGCGGCAGCACCGATTCGCCCTGGGCATTTCCGTTGCCCGAGCCCGCCAGGAGGCCGCGCCAGAAATCCGCATTGACGCGCGGCAGGTTGACCGCAAGCATGACGCTGCGTTCCGGCATGCTTGCGTTGGCATCGCCGACCACAAGCAGTCCGCGTGTGACGACAGGCGGACTGACATCGTGACGGCGCACGAGTTGAAAGCGCAAAGCTCGACCGAGGCTGATGTCGAACATGTCCTGCGTTGTTGCCGCTTTCACCGCCGTGTCACGAGCGCCGACTCTTCCAGCGGGGCGTGCCGCAGCTTCGGGCGGCGGCTTGCGCTCAAAGCTGAAGGCCATGGCATCCGTGGCTGTCTTGTTGAAGGGCTCGGGCAGACTCGACGACAAGCCGACCAGATTCGAGCCCAGTTTCACTTCCGCGGATTTCTTTCTTACCCGCACGCTGCCCGTCCACTTCGTGCTGCCCGACAGATGATCGAAGACAGGCTGCGTGAACTGGCGCCGCAGTGCGGCGATGCTGACTTCGCCGACGGCGTTTACCTGAACGCTGCCATCTCCCGTCGTTTTCACGTCCACATTCAGCGGCGTGCCGAGCAGGTTTCCACGAATGCCGCGCGCTTCCAGATGATCGGCGGTGAAGCGCAGCGCCCCGCGTACTTCGCCCAGGGGCGGCAGGTCGTTGTCCACCGTCAGGCGGTTGCCATCGAAACGATAGCTGCCGTCGACCTTCGAATTCGTCATTCGCCGCAAGGGCAGGTTGAGCTTGAGATCGAGTTCGCCGCTGCCCTCCGCCTTCATGTCCTCGGTGAAATGATCAATGCGTTCGCCGACCGGGCTGGCTTCGATGAAACGCAGGAAGTCCGCCGTCGGTCCTGCCGCCTTGCCGGTTACGGTGAGCATTTCTTCCGTCTGCTCCAGATCGGCAATCTCGGCGCGGACCTCGTGCAGGCCGACGCCGAAGATCTTGCCGCTCCTGCCGGTAATCAGCATGCGCTGACCGGTGAACAGCAATTCGCCCTCGATGCTGTTGATCTCCGGCCAACTGGCGGCATAGCGCAAGGTCGCATCGCGGAATTTTCCGCGCACCTCGAACAGCCCACCCTTGCCGTCACGGAATGGAAACTGACGCAAGTCGCCACGCAATCTCAGGGTTGTGTCGCTCGCCTTGCCGCCGATGATCGCAACGCGCAGCCATTCGCGTACGTCCTTGCCAACGGTGAGCGGCATGTAGCGCCAGACGGCATCGCCGCTGCCGCGGGTGAGGCGGGCGTCGAGGTCGAGGGCGCCAGGTCCGTCACCCATGGCGCGCCAGTTGCCGCTGGCTTCTCCCGCGGCATCCTTGTTGTGAAACGCCGCCTTGTTCAAAAGAACGCTCAAACCGTCGTTGGTGGCTTTCCAGTCGAGATCGGCGGCGAAGGCTTCCAACTCCAGCTTGGGATCGGCAAATACGGTCGGCAGTTCGAAGGCTGCGCGCTGGCCATCGAGCCGCACGGTGCCGCCCTTCTGGCTGCCCTCGATGCGGCCATTCACACCGGAAATTCCGGGGACCGGTCCCAGCGCGGTGAGCCCAAGGCCTTCGAAGCGACTCTTGATGCTCCACTTGCCAAGCTTCGCGGCGCTGTCAGCGGCTTCCAGCGCGCCTTCCCAGTCCAGCTTGAGTTCAAAAACGCGGCCCCGTGGCGCATGGCGAACCAGTCGGGCACGGGTTGCGTCGTCCAGCGGCAGATACCCCGCGAGACGAGCCAGGGCGGCCAGATCGAGACCATTGGCACTGGCCTTTCCCTGGGAGGGCCGATTCGCGGCGGCACCCAGCCAGGCAAGCTTGAAGTCTGTGGGCTGCAGGGAGAGGCCATCGCGGGTCGCCAGCGTCAGATGTTTCACTTCGGCCTCGAAGCCGCCGTCGAGGCGTCGGCCCGCCAGACGCCCTTCAAGCTGGAGCAGATCCAGTTCAGGCAGATTCGGACGCAGTTGCAGGCGTAGGTCCGCCAGCCGTACATCGGCGGTGGCCGAGACCAGTTGCTTTTGGGCAAATCCAAGCCATAGCCTCAACGCGCCGCTGCCTTGCGGCAAGGCGACCGGATAATCGACCCATGGGCGCCACCCGGCCAGGTCGGCGTAGTCCAGCTCGGCATAGACGTCGCCCTTCCACTCGGCCAACTGGTCCAGGTCGCGTCCTTTGAAATCGCCGCGGATGTCGATTCGTGCCGCCAACGCGCGCGGGGGTTCGGCTGTGAATCCGAAGCGATGCCGACTACCGCTGTTGTCGAGCTGAAAGTTGAGCTGCTTCAGTTCCAGCACCGGCGCAGTGCGCAATTCGTCCTGCCAGGCGATGCTCGCATTGCGGATAACGACGCGATCCTGCGCCAGCAGCCAGTCGGTAAAGTCATCCTGGTCACTGGCCTGTGGCGTGATTTCGAGTCCGGCGGCGAAGAAACGGCCCTTGCCGTCACGGCGCAGCAGCAAAGTCGGCGAATCGAGCTCCAGTCGCGCCAGGCGCAGTTGGAAATGCCACAACGAGCTCCACGCCAGCTCGGCTTCGACCTGATCGAAGCCCAGTGCGCGTTGTCCCTGAGTGTCCCGGATCTCGAAGCCTTCGAGGTTCAGCGCCGGGCGCAGTCCGGCCCAATGCGCCTCTATTTTCCTGATGCCCACCGGACGATTGATTGCGGTACCGAGCATTCGCTCGACATCGCCGCGGTAGCTTTCGATCTGCGGCAGGATCGCGTAGCGCAGGGTCAGCAGCAGCACGGCGAAGGCGAAGTAGCCCAGCGTGACGCCCCAGACGAGCGCGCGCAACACAACGCCCAGCCAGGGGTGGGCTGGCAGCAGATGGCGCAGACGGGAACGCAGGCTAGAAATGATGGACTTGGAGGCTCTTGGAGGGGGCTGCGCTTATTGCCCACGCTAAAATGGGCGACCAAAGCACTTGAAGCATAAATTCTAACCGATGCCCTCCCTCGTCGATATCCTCGAAACATCCCGTTACCTCGGGCGGCTGCTGGCGGCCAGGCCGTTGCTGGCGGCTGAAGTTGAGTCCGCTCTGGATGTGCCGGTCACTGCGGCCGAGCTGTCTGCGTGGCTCGCCGTCCAACCGGTCACGGAAGACAATCTCAAGCCGGTGCTGCGCCAGCTCAAGCAGCGGGCCTACGCGCGCATCGCCGCGCGCGACCTTTGCGGCCTTGCGCCTCTGTCCGAAGTGACTGAATGCATGACCCTGATCGCCGAACTCGCGGTGAGGAAGGCGGTGGACGTGCTCAGCCTGGGTCTGGTCGAGCGCTATGGCACGCCGCGTGGTGCCGATGGCCGAGCCCAGGAGCTGATCGTGATCGGCATGGGCAAGCTGGGCGGACGCGAGCTGAACGTGTCTTCGGACATCGATCTGATTTTCGTGTTTCCAGAAGACGGCGATACCGACGGGGCGAGGTCGGTATCGAACTTCGAGTTCTTCACCCGTCTCGGACGCGGCCTGATCAACGCCATCGCCGAGGCGACGGAGGACGGACAGGTGTTTCGTGTCGATATGCGTTTGCGGCCCAATGGCGATTCCGGCCCGCTGGTGTGCTCCTTCGAGATGCTGGAAAACTACTTCATCACCCAGGGCCGCGAATGGGAACGCTATGCCTGGATCAAGGCGCGTCCTCTTACGGGTGACTGCCACGACGAATTGGAGCAGGTCCGCCATCCCTTCGTTTTTCGCAAGTACTTCGACTTCGGCGCCATCAACGCCATGCGCGAATTGCATGCGCAGATTCGCCGTGAAGTGGCGAAGAAAGACATGGCCGACAACGTCAAGCTGGGTCCCGGCGGCATTCGCGAGATCGAATTCATCGCCCAGGTGTTCCAGTTGATTCGCGGCGGCCGCGATACGCCCTTGCAGATCAAGCCGACGCTGCAGGTGCTGAAACTGCTGGCCGAACGCGGCATCCTGAGTCTCGATGCGGCGGTGGAACTCACCTCCGCCTACAATTTTCTGCGCCGTCTCGAGCATCGCCTGCAGTACCTCGATGATGCGCAGACGCACAGCCTCCCGGTCGTGGCGGAAGATCGCGTGCGGGTGGCCAAGGCCATGGGCTTCGCCAGTTTCGAGGCCCTGCTCGAAGAACTGGACGACCA
>JBIJDI010000208.1:0-5187 GCA_044344235.1 Sulfuritalea sp.
GAGCAGCGGACTTTTAATCCGTTGGTCGCGAGTTCGAATCTCGCCCGACCCACCACCGTAATATATAATTTGCAATTCGGGTTGTTAGCTCAGTTGGTAGAGCAGCGGACTCTTAATCCGTAGGTCGAGTGTTCGAGCCACTCACAGCCCACCAAATAATAAGCCGAATCAACTAATTAAGTTGATTCGGCTTTTTCTTGTCCTGTGCCTCCGCGCAACGCGGGCGCAGGACCTTCAGGCAACCGGCTAGCGCGTCGGCATCAGACACGACTGATGCCGAAAGATCGGCACACGATAAATTCTGGTGCCGATATGCGTCGGGAATCTTTTACTTCAGCGAGTCGCTTAGATCCTTGTCGGTGATCTTCCCCGAGCGATGCAACCAGAGCAGGATCGCCAGCGGCTTTGGAATGTTGCGGCCTGACTCATAGCGGGAGCCGCCCGACTGCGTGACGCCATACCGCGCCCAGAAGTCTTTCTGATTGAGGTTTTCCTTTTTGCGATCTGTTGCGATGTCGCTGAAATCGAGTTTCTTCTTGCGGGCCATGGCGTTCTCCTGCTGGTGGGTGGTCAAGGCACTATGCTATCGTTTTTTTTCAATTCCTGCATCGCGGATACGCCGCCCTCCCGCAGAATCACGATAACGCAGCGATAGCCAGTCCGAGCAGTAGCAGGGACAGGCCGCGCAGCCCGCTCCAGCGGCAGAGCCTGCCACGCAGGTTTCGGTGCCACGGCCCCTGACTGCCTGGGCGCAGCCAGATCGGCAGCAGATGCGCGGCGGCTCCGCTCACCAGCGGCAGCAGGAAAGCGATGACGAACCCGGTGACCGCGGGACGGGCCGGCAGCCACCCGGATCCATGAGCGGCGCCCAGGACCAGCAAGCCCAGCAAGCCGAGCGCGGCGGCCGTCAGCGAAGATGCCGCACTGTGCATCTGCCGCAGAGCATTGCCAAACAACGAAAGCCATGCATGCAGCATGCGTACGACAACCCATCCGTACATCGCGGTGCCAAGCAACGCCAGAGCCGACGCAATCTGCGAGGCAGATGCCGGAAGCAATGAGGAGGCCCCCACCGCAATCAGCAGTGCGCCGGCTGCGGCCCATTTGAGGTCACGCCGCAGACGCAAGGCGGCACCGGGGTCCGCTTGTCCCAGGCTGGTGGGCAGCAACACCTGCAGGGTGCCCAATGCGGTAAGCCCGACGAAGCCGAGCAGATTGGCATGCAGGTGAAACAGGCGCAGGGCGTTGCGCTGGGCCGGCAACAGGGGCATCAGCATGATGGCCAGCAGCGCCAGCAGCAGAAACGCGAGCGCCGCCAGATACCAGTCCAGTCCCCGGTGACGCGGACCGAACATCTGGCGGGCGCGGTTGACGGTCCAGCCACCCAGGCTCAATGCGGCAAGCCCGGCCAACGCCGACGCCAGGGTCAGGCCGGTCGACGAAAAATCGCTGGCGAACGAAAAAACCGCCAATGCCGCGCCGGTCCACGCCAGCAAAGGCGGCCCCCAGGCGGCCAAGCCGGCGGCGCCACTGCGCGTCAACACCGGGACGAAATAACTCATCGCCGCCAGAATCAAGGGCAGTACGCCCAGCGCGAAGGCGACATGGGCAGCCAGTTGCGGTGTCGCGCGTCCCGTGATCAGCAGCAGCCCCGAGGTCGCCAGTGACAGCAGGGCGGCGATCGCCAGCAATGGCATCAGGTAGAGGGGCGGCATGGGTGAATTGTAAAGCGTGCATTGCCATGCGACACTCGCGCACCATGCCTTCCACCCCCATTCCGCGCGCCGCATTTTTCCTGCTTGGCCTGCTCTCGCTTGGATGGGGCTTCAACTGGCCGATCATGAAAGTCGTCATCACCGAAATCCCGCGCTGGATATTTCGGGGCGATAGCATCCTGCTGGCTTCCGTCGGTCTGTTCGGCATTGCATGGTTTTCCGGTCAGTCGTTGAGGGTTCCAACCGGGCGCTGGCCGCAACTGTTCGCCATGGCTTCATGCAATATCGTCGGCTGGAACATGTTCGCCATCTATGGCGTGAGCCTGTTGCCTTCGGGGCGGGCGGCCATCCTCGGCTACACCATGCCGATCTGGAGCGCACTGCTTTCGGCCTGGTTTCTGAATGAGCCGCTGACACGAAGGCGGCTGATTGGCCTTGCGTTGGGGATGGGAGGCATGGCGCTGCTGATCGGCACCGAGTTCGAGAATCTCGGCCGGGCGCCGACCGGTGTGATTCTCATGCTCATCGCAGCGATTTTTTGGGCCGGCGGGCTGGTGATCTACAAACGCAATCCGCTGCCGATGCCGATCACTTCGTTGACGGCCTGGCAAGCCTTGCTCGGCGGGATCCCGATCGCACTGGCCGGCCATGCCCTGGAAGGCGTCGAGTGGGGTCGGGTCAGCTTCTGGCCCATGTTCGGCTTCTGGTACAACGTGTTCATCGGTTTGCTGTTCTGTTACTGGGCCTGGAACAAGCTGGTGCAAATGGTGCCCGCAGCCGTGTCCTCCCTGGGTTCGCTGATCGTTCCGGTGGTGGGGGTGTTCAGCGGAATGGTGTTTTTGAACGAGGCGCCGCGCTGGCAGGACTTTGCCGCGCTGGTGCTGGTAATGACCGCAATCGCGACAGTGTTGCTCCCGGCGCGACCGTCGGCTTGACCCGACACAAGACGCAGCGAAGCCGTTTCGGGCACAATTGGCCCATGCTCAATGTTTCAGGTCTCGCCTGTTCGCGCGGCGAACGCCGCCTTTTTTCCGACGTCGGCTTCTCGCTCGCTGCGGGCGAGTGGCTGCACGTGCAAGGCGAAAACGGCTCCGGCAAGACCAGCCTGATGCGCCTTCTGGTGGGCCTTTCGCCCGCCGATGCCGGGGAGATTCGCTGGCGTGGCGAGCCCACGCCTTCGACCGAATTCCATCGCGACCTGATCTATCTCGGGCACCACGCCGCCGTCAAGGAAGACCTGACGCCGCTCGAGAACCTGCAATTCGCCGCTGCGCTGGACGGCGTCACGCTGGATCAACGCGCTGCCCTGTCCGCCTTGATTCGCCTTGGTCTGCGTGGGCGCGAGGACTTGCCGGTGCGCGTGCTGTCGGCCGGCCAGAAACGGCGCGTGCTCCTGGCCCGCTTGCTGACGCGCCCGGCGGTATTGTGGGTGCTCGACGAAGCCTTCAACGCGCTCGATGTCGCCGCGGTGAAGCTGCTGGGTGAACTGATCGCCGAGCATTTGTCCGCGGACGGGATGGCGGTGCTGACCAGCCACCAACCGCTGCCGGTGCCGGGCGGCAAGGCGCTGGTGCTATGAATCCATTTTTCGCTACGGTGCGCCGCGACTTGCTGCTGGCGCTGCGGCGCAAGAGCGAAGTGCTGACGGCGGTATTCTTTTTCGTCATCGTCACCAGTCTGTTTCCGCTCGGGATCGGCCCGGAACCGGTGCTGCTGAAGAAGATTGCGCCCGGTATTCTCTGGGTCGCCGCGCTGCTGGCGACCCTGCTTGGCCTGCCGCGCCTGTTTGCGGCCGATCATGTCGATGGCACTCTTGAGCAAATGGCTTTGTCGCCGTCTCCCTTGGGGCTGCTGGTTGCCGGTAAAATACTGGCCCACTGGTTGTTGTGCGGTTTGCCGCTGGTGCTGCTGGCGCCCGTGCTCGGCCTGCAGTTCGATCTCGATGCTTCGGCCTTGGGCATTCTGACGCTGGCGCTGCTTTTGGGTACCCCGCTGCTGTCGCTGATCGGCGCGATCGGCGCGGCGCTGACGCTGGGATTGCGTGGCGGTGGCGTGTTGCTGGCGCTGCTGGTGTTGCCGCTGTACATTCCGGCGCTGATCTTCGGCGCAGGCGCGGTGGAAGCCCACATCGCCGGTCTTGGCGCGGGGGGGCATTTGTCATTGCTGGCAGCCATGCTGGCCTTGGCGGTTTTTTTTGCGCCGTGGGCAACCACGGCTGCGGTGAGGATTGCACTAGAGTGAGTCAGTCGATAATTCAGTGGTTCCGGTTCGGCAGCCCGCAGGCCTTCTATCCGCTTGCCGGGCGCATGATCCCGTGGTTCTGGGCCGCCGCCGCCGCCTTCGGCATTGCCGGCTTGTGGATTTCCTTCTTCGTCGCGCCGACCGATGCGCAGCAGGGGGAAGGCTACCGGATCATCTTCGTGCATGTCCCGGCGTCGTGGATGTCGATGTTCATCTACCTGGTGATGGCTTTCTGGGCGGGCCTTGGCCTCGCGCTCAACACGCGTGTGTCGGGCATGATGGCGCAGTCGCTGGCGCCCACCGGGGCCTTGATGGCGGCACTGTCTCTTTGGACCGGCGCCCTGTGGGGCAAGCCGATGTGGGGCGCGTGGTGGGTGTGGGATGCGCGCCTGACGTCCGAACTGATCCTGTTCTTCCTCTATCTGGGCTTCATGGCGCTGCAGGCGGCGATCGATGATCCGCGCCGCGCCGACAAGGCCGGGGCGATCCTGGCGCTGGTCGGCGTGGTGAACATTCCCATCATCTATTTCTCGGTGAAGTGGTGGAACACCCTGCATCAGGGCTCCACCATCAACATGAACAAGGCGCCCTCGATGGCGCAGACCATGTTGTGGGGCATGCTGCTGATGGCGCTCGCCTTCTGGATGTATTCCATTGCCGTCTCGCTGATGCGGGTACGCGCCATCATCCTCGAACGCGAACGACACACGGAATGGGTGAAACATGCAGTGGAATAGCGTCGGCGAATTCTTCGCCATGGGCGGCTACGCCTTCTACGTCTGGGGCAGCTTCGGCGCCTGCCTTTTGCTCATGATCGTGGAACCTTTGTTGGCAAAGCGACGTCTTAGCGAGGTTCGCCAGAGCCTGATTCGCGAACGCCTCGCCGACGAACTCGACCTCCAGCAAAAATCCCAATGAAACCCAGACAAAAACGCATCGCCCTGATTGTCGGCGGATTGGCCTCGTTGGCCATTGCCGCCGGGCTGGCGCTCAACGCGCTCGACAGCAACATCGCGCTCTACGTCACGCCCTCGGAAGTTGCGGCGGGGAAATCGCCGCAAGGCAAGGCGTTTCGCATCGGCGGGCTGGTCAAGGAGGGTTCGGTCAAGCGCCAGGACATGACCGTGCGCTTCGTCATGACAGATACGGTCAAGGAAATTCCCGTCGCCTACACCGGCATCCTGCCCGACCTGTTTCGCGACGGCAAAGGTGCGGTAGTGCAGGGGCGACT
>JBIJDI010000209.1:0-5138 GCA_044344235.1 Sulfuritalea sp.
GTGAATTATGTGACCGGCGACTATTCGCGTGGCGCGGCGGGGTACTGGGTGGAAAAGGGCGAGATCGCCTATCCGGTGGAAGAAATCACCATAGCCGGCAACTTGCGCGAAATGTTGCGCGGGATTGTCGATATCGGCAATGACATCGAGGTGCGGGGTTCGAAGCAGGTGGGTTCGGTTCTGGTCGAGCGCATGACGATTGCCGGTAACTGAGGGTGCGGCTGATGCGGGTGGAAAGTCGGCGATGGCGGTACGGCGAATCAGACTTTCGCGGGATATCAAGCGCTTCAGCTTGACCCTAATGCAGGGTTTGATATGCTAACGGCCCTATTTCCGGTAGAGTCCGGAACGCAAGCTTTGATCCGTCTCCGGTGGAGCCGCCGCCATGCAAGCCGCAGCCCATCCCCTGCAACACCACAGGAGTTTCCTGAATAAACTCGCTGCATCGCCAGTCGTGGATGGCAGCATGCTGGAAGGCAGAACGTTCTGAAAACATTTCTTGGCATCTCTCTTGGGGAGAAAGCTCCGCGAAGCGATGAAGCGGAAGCGGTGACTGCCTCGCCGCGTAAGTTCGATCTCAACAAGCTGAAGACGCTTATCGATTTTTTCCCGATCGGGAAGAAGCTGTCCTATTGCCCCGAGTACAAGAAGGAAATCGTTTTCGACACGCTTGTCGTTGCCTACTGCGTGAATGGGAGTTTCGTCTATTCCGGGGAATCGATCGATCGCGATTCCGAAGGTTTTCCGACCATGTTCCACACCGACGAAAACGAGGAGCGAATTCCCGTTTCGCGCATCAAGTTGTTGCAGTTGCTCGTTCCGGATACCACCGAACTTGAGCTGAAGCTCGATTACGCGCGGCGAGCGCTGATTGGTCGGGGGCGGCAATTCATCAAGGGCAATTCCATATCCCTGATTTCCAAGGCGGGGATCAGGGGCGTGTCGACCGTAGATACCGAGGTGGCGAAGAACTTCATCCTGAAGGATGGCCCTTACGCGAACACGCAGATGATTTTGCTGACACCGGAACTGCATACGCTGGCCGTTACCGATCAGCGGAAAAAGGCTCGCGCAAAGACATCCGTTCCTGTGAGGGTGTCTTTGGCGGACGAACGGTTGTCCGGGTCTTACACGATCGCCGATATTTCGGATGGTGCCGTACGCATCCGGGTGCGCGACCGCGATACCACGATGCCTGAAATGAGCCCGGGCGACGAAGTGTTTCTTGACATCGACCTCGGCGAGTCGGAACGGCACTACACCATCAAGGGGTCGGTCTTCCGCCGCTCGGCAGAGACGTGCATCGTCCAGTTGGGGGGGCTGCTCCACGATGGGCGATTCGCAAGTTTCAGTCCGCTCGATCTGCTCGAGTTGAAGGCCGGTCTGCTCAACTACGGCGACTGACTCGCGCCTGATTTCGTTCGGCTGTTGCGGGCGTTTCTTCAGGGTGAGCGGGCGCTGTCCAGATCGGCCAGGTTCCGCTCATCGACGTAGATTCTTGTCGCTTCGACATCCTCGCTGGCGAAACAACTGACAATTACATTGCTGCGCATGGCTGTCCTGGACAGCACCTCGACGGCGCAGCGGCCGTAGGCGCTTTCGATGGTGGCCAGCAGGTTGCGGGCATAGGGGCTGGCCAGTTTTCCGTCGAGAATCAGGTTGGCCAGCATCGCACCGCCGGGCTTCAGCGCATGGCGCGTGTCGCGCCAGAATTCGCGCGTGACCAGATGACCGGGAATCGAGGTACGCGAGCTATAGACATCCACTACCACGGCGTCAAAACGGCGCGCGGTTTCGATCACGAAGCGGCGGGCGTCGGTGGCCACGAATTCACCACGGGACGGCTCACGCAGGAAGTCGCGCTCGGCGATGACGCGGATGGCCGGGTCGATGTCCACGTAGGTGTAGCGATTGGTCGGCTCGCGGTGGGACAGCGTGAAGCCCCCGGCGCCCAGCACCAGAATGTCGCGATCCCTGAACCCGAGATCGTCAAGCAGGATGCGTCGCAGGTGCTGCACGTAGCGGGCGTAGAGCGGCGGGTCGCTGTTGTCGATCAAGGATGCGACCTGTGTGTTCACGCGGAAGGCGCGCGGTGACTGCATGCCCTCGCGCGCAACGGCTTCTACCTGGTAGTCGGCGTAGGCCGTGTCGGCCCGTTGCCGGTCGCCGAGGTTGGCGGCCACGCCGAGTCCGGCGACGCCCGCCAGCAGCGTCGCTGCCAGCGGCCTGGGGCGCTGCACCAGAGCGGAGCCAGCGACCAGCATTACGGCGCCGAGCAACACGGCGGCCCACACGCCGAACATCTGCATCACGCCGAGCGAGAGCGTGACCGAGCCAAGAAATGAACCGAGGGTGGACCAATAAAGTGCCCGTCCCGCGGCTTCGCCGCTGCGCTGCGCCCGCATCAGGTTGGTCAGTATCGGCACCGTCTGTCCCAGCAGCCAGGCCAGCGGGCACAGTATTGCGCCGACAAAAATCAGGTAGGCCATCGCCGCCGGCGCTCCGGCGAAGATCGCATTGACGCTGCTTCCCGCCAGTCCGGCACCCATCAGTGCGGCGGAGATCAGGAAGTTGCGCGCCACGACAGCGCGGTAGTCCGTCTCCACCCGGCTGCCGGAGTGGTAGCCCAGTGCGAGGGCCAGCAGGAACAGGCCGATGGTTGGCGCCGTGATCACGATGGAACTGCCGACATGGGGAATCAGCCGGCGCAGGGCGATGATCTCCGCACCGAGGGAGCAATAGCCCTCGATGAAGACAATCGTGAACAGCAGGCGTGGCGGCATGGTGGCAAGGCAAATGCGGGGATCGCGACTTTACCCTAACTGAAAGTCGGCGCCGGCGATACGGCGAAGCGGTTCTCTGCGCCGTAAAATGTACTGCCAAGCCCATGTCGTTCAATTTCCCGTCTGTCGAGGTATCCATCGTGCTGTTATTTCTCGGCGCTGCCAGCGGCAGGGCTTGCCATGAGTAGCTTTCCGGTCATTGAATGGACCGAGGACGGCGCCGCGCAGTCTGCCCGATGGCATTCCGAAAGCGGGACGCCGCCGCCGAAACGTGTCGTCATTGCCGACGATCGCATCACCGCCGATGCTGCCTGGCGCCTTGCCAGCGAGGGAACGGCGCTGCTGTGGCGGGGTGATTTCCAGAATGCGCGCCAGCTGCTGCAGGCCATGGCCCGGCGCATCGACCGCAAGCCGCGCAAAGCGGCGTTGGCAACAGCGGTTCCCGTCGAGGCTTTTCATTTGTATCGCCTGGCGCAGTCGCAACGCGCACGCACCCTGGGCATGCTGCTGCTGCCGTTCGATGACGACTACCGGGTGCCGCTGCGGCGGGCGCCCGACGTGCAGCAGGCGTGCATGGAAGCCTACGGCGCGGCTCATGGAGAGCATGAGCCTTTCGTCGCCTCGCTGCGGGAACTGCTGGGCCTGATCGGTGCGCACGAATGGCGCAAGAAAGGTGTCGAGGTGTCGGCACTGGGCCGGCGCATCCATCCGCATTACGGGGTCTTTGCGCCGGTGCGTGGCGAGTATGTCGACCTGGTGGCTGCGGCGCCGTTGCCGGCCGGAGGCACGCTGGCCTTCGACATCGGTACCGGCACCGGCGTGCTGGCGGCGGTGCTGGCGCAGCGGGGTGTCGCACGCGTCGTCGCCACCGATCAGGATCCTCGCGCACTGGCGTGCGCTCGCGAAAATATCGACCGTCTAGGGCTGGCGGCACGGGTGGACGTTGTCGCGGCCGATCTGTTTCCGCCAGGTCGCGCTGCGCTGGTGGTGTGCAACCCGCCGTGGGTTCCGGCCCGCGCCGGCTCTCCACTCGAACGCGCCGTGTACGACCCCGACAGTCGCATGCTGATGGGATTCATCAAAGGGCTTGCCGCGCATCTTGAGCCGGGCGGCGAAGGCTGGCTGGTGCTCTCCGATCTCGCTGAACACCTGGGCTTGCGCGCGCGCGCAGAACTGCTGGCGGCTTTTGACGCGGCTGGTCTGAAAGTTGTAGGACGCATGGATGCAAAGCCGAATCATCCGCGTGCGTCGGATACCACCGATCCGTTGCATGCGGCGCGTGCTGCGGAACTGACCTCGCTGTGGCGTCTGGCGGTTCGCTGACGGGTGCGGGCCAGGCATGGGCGCGTCGTCGTCGGGCTGCGTCATGCAACACGTGAAACCTTTCGCAGCGCAAGATAGAAGACCATGCTACCTATAAGGTTGATGGCAACATTCTCAGCGCACCTTCCGACCTCCAGTTATAGTGTTCGTCAGACGACGACTACCGATTTCACGATGTATGGGCAATCCCGATTTTATCTTTTGGTGTGTCGACTGGACTTAATGTGTACCGGTCATGACTAGCGTACTCATCCTGGCGTTGGCGTACTTTGTCACCGGATGGTTGGGGCTGCAGCTCCCCTACGCCGGCTCGCACATAACGCTCGTCTGGCTCCCGACCGGGATAGCGGTGGCGGCATTGCTCCGATGGGGTTGGGCCGTTTGGCCCGGGGTCTTCCTCGGGGCGCTCCTCGTCAATCTTTCCGTTGGCTCCTCTTTGCCTCTGGCTGCCGGGATTGCAGCGGGCAATACGCTGGCCCCGCTTCTGACCGCGGGGTGGCTCAAGCACGTCGGCTTCCTTCCGGCATTCGAACGCCAGCGAGATATCGGGTCGTTCGTGCTTGCCGCCGGCATGGGCATGGTGGTGTCGGCATCAGGCGGGTGCGCGAATCTTTATGTCGCCGGACTGATGCCAGGGGAAGCCGTGGGCTCTGCCTGGCTAGCGTGGTGGATGGGAGATACCGTCGGAGTATTGCTGGCCGCCCCGCTGCTCCTGACCCTTTCCCGCGACAGCATTGAACAATTGCGCCTTGCCCGCAAGGAATTGCTGGCCTGGGTTCTGGTGGCCGGATTGGTGGCATGGTTTGCGTTCCTCCATGATTTCGAGCAGCATGGCGGCGGCTTGCCGTTGGCATTTCTGCCCCTGCCCATGCTGGTATGGGCCGCCCTGCGTTTCGGCAGTACCGGGGCCGCAATTGCCGGATTGGGCTTCTCCATGGTTGCAGCCTGGAGCACCGCTCGCGGACACGGCCCTTTTGTTCTTGCTGACGTTCACGCCAGCCTGAGCCTGCTGTGGAGTTACATGGCAACCAT
>JBIJDI010000210.1:0-5104 GCA_044344235.1 Sulfuritalea sp.
CAGGATGCCGGCGTCACGCGGCTCGGCAACGACAACTGGATCATGGCCTATGTTCATCTGGCGCATGATTGTCAGGTCGGCAACCAGACCATCTTCGCCAACAACGCGCAACTGGCCGGTCACGTGCGCGTCGGCGACTGGGCCATCCTGGGCGGCTTTACGGTAGTTCATCAGTTTGTGCGCATCGGCGCCCACAGCATCACCGCGATGGGAACCATCCTGCTGCAGGATCTGCCGCCCTTTGTTATGGCCGCTGGAAATCCTGCCGAGCCGCGCAGCATCAATGCCGAAGGTCTCAAGCGACGGGGCTTTTCTGGTGACGCCGTGGCTGCGGTGAAACGAGCCTACAAGAGCCTGTACAAGAGCGGTATGAAACTCGACGAGGCTCGCGCCAGTATCGAGGCCGAGTCCGTCGCCGTGCCGGAACTGGCCATGCTTGCCAGTTTTCTAGCAGCACCGGGACGAGGGATCATTCGCTGATGACAAGGATCGCCATGGTGGCGGGCGAGGCCTCCAGCGACCAGCTTGCGGGACATCTCATCGGTGCCCTGAAGCAGCATCTGCCTGATGCGAAGTTCTACGGCATCGGCGGCCCCAAAATGCAGCGTGAGGGTTTTGAATCACTCTGGCCGGCGGAGACGCTTGCTGTCCGCGGCTATGCCGAAGTCCTGCGGCACTATCGTGCGATCACCAGCATGCGACGGCAGTTGCTGCGCCGTTTGCTGCAAGACCGGCCGGACGTATTCATCGGTGTAGACGGTTCAGATTTCAACCTGTGGCTGGAAAAGCGCCTGAAGCGCAGCGGGATTCCGACCATTCATTTTGTCAGTCCGTCGATCTGGGCCTGGCGCAAGAACCGGATGGACAAGATCATCCAGTCGGTTAGCCATATCCTTGCTCTGTACCCCTTCGAACCCGAGTTGTACGAAGGCACTGCGGTCAAGTGCAGCTATGTCGGCCACCCGCTGGCCGATGTGATTCCGCTTGAAATCGATCAGATGGCAGTGCGCGAGCGACTTGGCGTGGCGGCTGATCGGCCGGTGATTGCGCTGTTGCCGGGCAGCCGCCAGTCAGAGCTGCACTTCATGGCCGAGACCTTTGTCGAGACCGCCAAACTGCTGCTGGAGCGCTATCCAGGCCTGCAATTTCTGGTACCGCTGGTCTCGCGTGAAACCCGGCTGCAGTTTGAAACCGCACTTTGGAAGCTGAAGGCGGACGAGCTGCCCTTTACCCTGATGTTCGGGCATGCGGCAGACGCCGTGGCGGCCAGTGATGCCGCACTGGTTGCCAGCGGTACAGCTACGCTGGAAACCGCCCTGGTCGGCCGGCCGATGGTCATCGCCTACAAGATGTCGCCGTGGTCATGGCGGCTGATGCGGAGCATGCGCTATCTGCCGTGGGTGGGCCTGCCGAATATTCTTGCGGGTCGCTATGTGGTGCCGGAATTCCTGCAGGACGATGCAACGCCGGAGAACCTTGCGCAGGCTCTGGGCAACCTGCTGGTCGACCGTCAGGCACGCGCCGGCATCACCCGTGTCTTCGACGGTATCCATCGCCTTCTTCGACAGAACACCGCGCAGAAAGCCGCCGATGCGGTGCTGCCCTATCTTCAGCGCGCATGATCCAGTTGGTTTGCGGGGTCGATGAAGCCGGACGTGGTCCTCTCGCCGGACCGGTGTATGCCGCAGCCGTGATCCTCGATCCGGCGCACCCCATCGAAGGATTGGCCGATTCGAAGAAACTTTCCGAGCGCAAGCGCGAGCGTCTGGCCGTGGAAATTCGCGAGAAGGCGCTTGCCTTCGGCATTGCTTCGGCATCGGTCGAGGAGATTGACAGTATCAACATCTTGCAGGCAACGCTGCTGGCCATGCGCCGCGCTGTTGAGGCGCTCCCGGTGCAAGCCACGGAAGCGCTGATCGACGGCAACCGCTGTCCGCTGCTGGCGATTCCTGCTCGCGCCATTATTGGCGGCGATGCGACGGAGCCGGCGATTTCGGCTGCGTCGATTCTGGCCAAAACCGCGCGCGATGCCGAGATGCGGTCGATCCATGAGGCTTTTCCGCAGTATGCGCTGGATCGCCACAAGGGCTACGACACGGCAGCGCACCGCGCAGCGCTGACGCTCCACGGCCCTGCCGCTTTCCATCGCAAGAGTTTTGCGCCAGTACGGGCGCTGCTCGACGCGCGGAAAAATTCCGTGCCATGACCAAACTCATAGCGTCTCGCGAAAATGCGCTGTTCAAGTCGCTGCGCGCGCTGACAGATGATCCGCGTCGGCAGGGACGCGCGTTGCTTGACGGAATTCATCTGGTGGCGACCTGTTTTGCGCGCAACGTTGCTGTCAAGCAGCTACTGGTGAGCGAGAGCGGGCGGCAGAATGCTGAGATAGATGCGTTGCTGCGAGCCGCGCAGCGCGTTGATTGCGTGATTCTGCGCGACAGCCTGTTCCGCGAGATTTCCGGCGTGCGTTCGCCGACGGGAATTGCCGCCGTAATCGAAATTCCGCTGGCGCCGAGCGGCGACCTGTCAGGCGATGCGGTGTTGCTCGATCAGGTTCAGGATGCCGGCAATGTCGGCGCAATCCTGCGCAGCGCGGCTGCCGCGGGCGTGCGTGATGTCTTGCTGGGTCCGGGCTGTGCCGGTGCGTGGACTCCGCGCGTGTTGCGCGCGGGGCAGGGCGCACACTTTTCACTGACGATTCGCGAACAGGTCGACTTGGCCGCAGCGCTGGCGGTCTGCCCGGCCATCTCAGTGGCGACGGTAGCCAGCGGCGGTGAAAACCTCTATGAACTCGACCTCACCGGTCCGATCGTCTGGCTGGTCGGCAATGAAGGTGCGGGGCTGTCGCCGGAGTTGGTTGCGGCGGCGAAAGTACGCGCCACCATTCCAGTCGCCAGCGGTACCGAATCGCTCAACGTGGCGGCGGCAACGGCGGTGTGCCTGTTCGAGGCGAGTCGCCAGCGACTCAAACACTAAGGCCTGCGCAAGGCCGGCCCAAAAAATAAGGCCCGCACAAGGCGGGCCTTCAAGCAAACCGAAGCGGATTGCTTACTTCTTCTTGGCGGCCTTCTTGCCGGCAACGGCAGCCTTGAAGGTGGCGCCGGCGGTGAAGCGCGGCACGGTGGTGGCGGCGATCTTCAGTTCCTTGCCGGTCTGCGGATTGCGACCGACGCGCGCAGCGCGCTTGGATGACTTGAAGCTGCCGAAGCCGACCAGGGTAACGCTGTCACCCTTGGATACGGCCTTGACGATGGCAGCCATCACAGCAGACAGTGCCTTCTCGGCGGCGGCCTTGCTGATGTCGGCTTCCTTGGCGGTGATTTCGATCAGTTCAGACTTGTTCATGTGTGACCTCGTGGGAGTGATGATGAAAGTGGCGGGTTGAATTCTATGCGAATGGTAACGCGGTGTGACAAACAATTCTTTATAGAGCTTACGCTGTCCGATTATTTTATCAATACTTTGTTGGATCGGGGGCATGCGATTGCAATGTTGTTGCGAGCAACCCCACAACGGGTTTTCGGCTTTGCAAGTATCCATGAATATACTGTCTACCGGTGAAAAGTCGGCATCGCAAAGACGATAAAATGAATTTTGTCGACGGACGGGCTGGTTTATGCGGCCGGAAGCCGTCGATTGGCCTCCCGGCGGTTCAATCATTAGCTGCCGTTCAGGAAAGGACGCGAAGGAAATGGAACTCGCCTGGTGGCACTGGATGGTCCTCGGCCTGGCGCTGGGTTTGGTTGAGCTTGTTGTGCCCAGTTTCTTCATCGTCTGGTTCGGCCTCGGCGCGCTGTTGGTGGGTGTAGCCATGCTGGTCGCGCCGGCCATGGCGTTCAGTACGCAGATCCTGCTATGGACTGCTGCTTCGATTGCGATGACGGTGCTCTGGTTCAAGGTCTTCCGCCGGGATGATGGCAAGACCCGGTCAGGCCAGGCCGATGAGGCGCTGGGCGAGATTGGCGTTCTGGTGCGGGCAGTCGAGCCTCTCGGCGTGGCATCGGCGCGCGGCGAAGTGCGTTTTCAGAAGCCGATAATGGGTTCAGATGTCTGGCCATGTCTCGCCGATGAAGCCATTGCGGCGGGAGAGCGGGTCAAGGTGCTGGCGGTTGACGGCCAGATACTGAAAGTCGGCAAATACTGAAGGGGCAGGTCATGGGTGAGTTCGCAATTTTTGTAGTCGCAGTATTCGTATTTGTAGTCGTCACGATCGCCAAGGGCGTTCGCATCGTGCCGCAGGGCGAGGAATGGATTGTCGAGCGGCTCGGCAAATACCACACCACGCTTCTTCCTGGACTCAACATCATCATTCCCTACTTCGATCAGGTGCGCTACAAACTGACCACCAAGGACATCATCCTGGACGTTCAGGAGCAGGAGGTGATCACCAAGGACAACGCGGTGATCCTGACCAACGCAATTGCTTTCATCAAGGTGACCGATCCGATCAAGGCCGTCTACGGTGTGACGGATTTCTCCGAGGCGATTCGCAACATGATCATGACCACGCTGCGTTCGATCATCGGCGAGATGACGCTGGACGAAGCGCTGTCGAATCGCGACAAGATCAAGGCGCGCCTGCGCGAAGGAGTGGCGGACGAGGCCATCGACTGGGGCCTGACCGTGAAGTCGGTCGAGATCCAGGACATCAATCCCTCCGAGTCGATGCAAAAGGCCATGGAGGCACAGGCCTCGGCCGAGCGCGAGCGCAAGGCGATGGTGACCAAGGCGGAGGGCACCAAGCAGTCCACCATTCTCAACGCGGAAGCGCAGTTGCAGGCCGCACGCCTGCAAGCTGAAGCGCAGATCACACTGGCCGACGCCTCGGCCGAGGCGATCAAACGCGTTGGCGCGGCGATCGGCACCGAGGATGCGCCCATGCGCTACATGCTGGGTGAAAAGTACATCCATGCCATCGGCAATCTGGCCAAGTCGGACAACGCCAAGACCGTACTGATCCCGGCCGATATTCAGGAAACCCTGCGCGGCATCCTCGGCAGCCGCAAGTAGTTCGGGGCGACTTCCGCATGCGCTTGCTGGCTTTCGAAACCGCGACGCGGCGCCTGTCGGTTGCGCTGTGGCAGGACGGCGAACTGATCGAGCG
>JBIJDI010000211.1:0-5099 GCA_044344235.1 Sulfuritalea sp.
CGGACGCGCCATGGACGGTGATCAAGTCCGATTGCAAGAAACGCGCACGACTCAACGCGCTGCGTTACATCCTGCACAAGCTGCCCTACACCAACAAGGATGTGATGCAGATCGGCACGCTCGATACCCTGCTGGTGGGTCGCGCCCACATCGTCTACGAGCGCGGCGAAAAGAGCGGCGTGCTGATATAGGAATGGAAATGCTTTCACCGCAGAGGCGCAGAGGCGCAGAGGATGCGCAGAGAAAAGCAAAGATTCCTGGCTGTTCTCTGCGTCGCTTTTCTCTGCGTCTCCGCGCCTCTGCGGTGATGTCTTTTTTTCGTCCTTCGCGACAGCGCTGAATGTATCTGCCTGCCCATTTCGAGGAAAACCGCGTCGAGGTGCTGCATGCGCTGATGGGCGAGCACCCCTTCGCCACTCTGATTACACAGGGCACGGGCGGGCTCGAAGCGAATCACCTGCCCCTGCACCTCGATCCCGAAGCCGGACCGTTCGGCGTACTGCAGGGCCACGTCGCGCGCGCCAACCCGGTCTGGCAGCAGGCGGCAGGCAGCGAAGTACTGGTGGTATTTCACGGCCCGCAGGCCTACGTCACGCCCTCGTGGTACGAAACCAAGCGCGAACATGGCAAGGCAGTACCGACCTGGAACTACGTCGTGGTCCATGCCCGCGGCCGGCTGCGGACGATCGACGATCCGGACTGGCTGCTCGGCAATCTGCAAGCCCTGGTCGCCCACCACGAAGCCGGTTTCGCCGAACCCTGGCAGATCGGCGATGCGCCACCCGACTACATCGACAAGATGCTGGCGGCCATCGTCGGCATCGAGATCGAACTGACCGCGCTCAAGGGCAAGTGGAAGATCAGCCAGAACCAGCCGCCCATCAATCGCGCCGGCGTGGTCGCCGGCCTGCGCGAACTCGGGACCGCCGACGCACTGGCGATGGCGGAGCTGGTCGCCCGCACCCTCGTTCCATGACCTTGCAGCAAGCGGAACTGCCCGAACCCACTGCCGACGCGCGCGCCGCAAGCGAAGCGCTGTCGCAGATCATCGCCGCCGAGATTGTTGCGCGCGGCGGCTGGATGTCTTTCGCCCGCTACATGGAGCTGGCGTTGTACGCGCCGGGCCTCGGCTATTACTCGGGCGGTTCGCACAAGTTTGGCAGCCATCAGACGGGCGGCGACTTTCTCACCGCGCCGGAACTGACGCCGCTCTACGCCCAGGCACTGGCGCGGCAAGTGGCGCAAGTGCTGGCGGCCTCCGCCCCGCTGGTGATGGAAGCCGGCGCTGGCAGCGGCAAGCTGGCGGCGGACCTGCTGCTGGCGCTGGACGCGCTGGGCTGCGCGCCCGAGCGCTACCAGATACTGGAACTCTCCGGCGAATTGCGCGCGCGCCAGCAGGCGACGCTGGCCGAGCGTACGCCGCAGTTCATCGGCCGCGTCGAGTGGCTCGACGAATTGCCGGAGCGCTATTCCGGCTGCCTGATCTGCAACGAGGTGCTCGACGCGATGCCGACCCACGCTTTGCGCTGGGAAGACGACGGCGAAGGCGCGGAACCCCGCGTTCTGGAACGCGGCGTCGGCTTGAGCGACGGCCGCCTGGTAGTGGCCGAGCAGCCTGCCCATGGTTCGCTGCTGGCGGCGGCCACTGCGCTACCGGTGATAGCACCGTATCGTGGCGAGATCAGCCTCGCGGCCCGGGCCTGGGTGTCCGAGCTGGCGCGTCGCCTGGAGCGCGGCGCGATGCTGCTGATCGACTACGGCCTGCCGCGCCACGAGCTTTACCACCCGCTGCGCGACGGCGGCACGCTGCGCTGCCATTACCGGCATCGCGTGCATCAAGACCCGTTCTGGTTTCCCGGTCTGTCCGACATCACCTCGCATGTCGACTTCACCGCCGTAGCCGAGGCCGGCTTCGATGCGGGGCTGGACGTGCTGGGCTACATCAGCCAGGCCAATTTCCTGCTCAACTGCGGCATCGGCGAATTGCTGCCGCGGGAAGAAGTCGGCGCTGGCGGTACGGCAAGCCTCGACGAATTGCGCGCGCGCGGCGCGGTAAATGTACTGATCTCGCCCAACGAAATGGGCGAGCTGTTCAAGGTGATCGCGCTCGGGCGCGGCGTGCCGCGGCCGCTGCTCGGCTTCAGCCGCGGCGACCGGGTGCACGCCTTGTGATACAAAGCCGGATGACTCAAGGGAGAACAGAATGCAAAGCAAACTGATGCGCGCGACGGGAACCGCCGTCACCGGAATTTCACTGCTGTTGGCTGGCTGCGGCGACATCAACGTCCGGAAGTACATACCGTTCGGCAACGACACGCCGCAAGAGCGCTCGCGCACGCCGGCCAACGCCACCGAGTACCAGTGCAGCGCCGGCAAGCGTTTCTATGTTCGCACGCTGGAAGGCGGCGCGGCCGTCTGGCTGATCCTGCCGGAGCGGGAAGTCCGGCTGAACAAGCTCGGTGCCGGCACGGACCAGCGCTACAGCAACGGCATCGCCGTGCTGGAGCTCAAAGGCAGCGAGGCGACGCTGACCGACGGCGCGGCAGTGGGCTTCACCGGCTGCAAGACAGGCGGCAGCGAGCCGCCGGCATCAGCCAGGTAAGGACGTCAGAGGCAGGCCTGCTCCAGCGCCTTTTCGCACTTGTCACAAAAGCCGTCGTCGCCCACCGGGCCGAGGGCGCCGCACCGGAGGCAGACCACCGGCTCCGGCGCGGGTTCTTTGGCTTCGCCGTCCTGATCCGGGTGGCTTGCGGCGTCAGTCATTGCATGACTCCTGACTAAATGGACGCGGCGTCATGGCTTGCCGAAGGTCTTGCGAACCGCGCCAAGGAGCTTGGCCGCATCGATTGGTTTGAGCAAATAGCCGACAACGCCCTGCGACAAGGCCTCCTTGACGACTGCGCCCTCGGCACGAGAGGTCGCCATGATCACCCGCAGTTCCGGATGGACGGCACGCAGACAACGCAGCACGTTGAGGCCATCGAGTTCCGGCATGTCGATGTCGAGAAAGACCAGATCGGGACGATGTTCCTCTACGGCGCACAAGCCCTGCATGCCATCGCCGGCTTCGGCCACGACCTCGACATTTTCTCCAGCGAGCAGGGTCTTGAGCAGGCCGCGTACTTCAGCGTCACTGTCGACGACGACGCAACGCCGGCCCGACGACTCTTCTTTGGTGGCACCAGAGGGTCGACCGTCACGGGACTTGCTGACGATGCCGATCTGCTCGAAGGTCTGCAGAATGCGGTCGGGATTCAGCGGCTTGGTCACGTAGCCGATTGCGCCGAGGGAAAAGGCCTGTTGCATCAGCGCCGGATCCTGGTTGCCGCTGACCACCAGCACGGAGATGTCGAGGCCGCTTTCCTTGATTTCGGTGAGGACTGCCAGCCCGTCCATGACGGGCATCATCATGTCGAGCAGAACCACGTCGGGCTTCATCTGCCGGATCAGCGTCAACGCCGTCTTGCCCTCGGCCGCTTCGCCAATCACGTCGTGTCCGTCGCCCTTGACGATGCCGCGCAAGGCGGCCCGCATCGAAGCGTTGTCATCGACCACCAGAACCGACAAACTGCGCTTTCGAACATTCGTCATTAGAGCGTTCCCGAACTGGTCAATTGCAACTTGCCTTGCAAGCCGCCGGATTGGCGGCACAGTCGCCGCCTTCGACCTTGCATTCGCTCCGTGTCCGGTAAGTGAAGCTGACGCCTTCACCGTAGCCGCAAACCACTTGCGTCATCTTGCCCTGCTTGCCAACCTTGATGGCCGAGGCCTTGGCGGCCTTGACGCCGGCCGGCGGGCGGTCGCAGGAGACATAGGCGCTGAACACCCCGTCCGCCGATTCCCATAGTGCCACGTTCTTCAGCTTGCGATAAAGCTGGTAATCGGTACAGACATCGGTCTCGCCTCGGTAGGCCTTGCCGTCGTCGCTGCAGAAGCCGGTAAAGGTGTATTTCAGTTCTTCCTCCGCCGGACAGGCGGCGACCTGCACCGCGTTGGCCAGGTCGGGGCAGGAAACGGTGGCGGCAATGGCAGGAAGCGCCGATGCCGCCAGCAGTGCGCAAGCAAGCTGGGTCAAACTCATCAAGCAATTCTCCGAAACAGGAATTTAGAAACCCATGCGGGTCTTGCCGCGCTGGATGCGCGACGCGTCGAGATCCTTAATCTGCAACTCGTCGCGGTGATCCAGCTTGGCATTGCCGAAGGCTACCATCAAGCGCTTGCGCATGTCGCGCGGAGGCATGTCGGCCAGCGCTTCCATGACGTCTTCGGGCGGCTGCAACGGAAAGCCCCAGTGGTGATCGGCAAGAATTTCCGTATAGAGGCGGCAGGCGATGCCGAACGCCTGCGCGGCATTCGGTCGCGGCACGCTGTAGACGTTCATGCGGTTGAGGATCGGTTCGGACAGCGTGCGCTCGTCGTTGGCGGTCGACACCCAGAGGATGTGGCTGGCGTCGATATCCACCTCGACGAACTCATCCTTGAACTTCTTCGCCGTGTCGCGTTCGAGCAAGCCGTAGAGCGGGCCCATCGGGTCGTAGCGCGAATCGCCGCCGGCCTTGTCCACCTCGTCGAGCACCATCAGCGGATTGGCGTATTCGCCGTGGATCAGCGCCGCCGCAACCTTGCCCGGCTTGGCGTTGTTCCACTGGCTCGACGCCCCCGAAAGTATCCAGCCGGCGGTGAGCGAACTCATGGGCACGAACTCGTAGCCGGTGCCCAGCGCGTTGGAAAGGCACTTGGCGAAATGCGTCTTGCCGATGCCGGGCTCGCCCAGCAGCAGGATGGGCGTGAAATGCACCGGCTCGTTGCCGGACACCGCGAGCGCCAGATATTTCTTCAGGTCGTCGATGACCTCGGCAAAGTTCGGGCAGTCATCGTAGAGGCTGTCGAGCGCATCCGTCGAGGACGGCTTGACCAGATAGCGATCGCCACCGAGCTTCTTCATCTTCTCGTAGATGGCGGAGAGCGCTTCGCTGCGCCCGGCCGGCGCATCGTCCTGTGCGCGCTCGATGTCCGTCACGCGATAGATCTCGCGCACATCGGCCAGCGGAATCTGGATATCGGCTTGAGACATGGCGGCGTCCTCCTGTAAGGAAGTT
>JBIJDI010000012.1:0-16871 GCA_044344235.1 Sulfuritalea sp.
CACTAAGATAAGGATGGAGACAGAAAATGTCCAAGCGCATAACGATTGATCCGATCACCCGTATCGAAGGCCACCTGCGTATCGACGTGGATGTGGATGGCGGCCGCGTCAAGAAGGCCTGGTCGTCAGGCCAGATGTGGCGTGGCGTTGAACTGATCCTCCTCGGCCGCGATCCGCGCGACGCCTGGGCCATCACCCAGCGCATCTGCGGCGTGTGCACCACGGTGCATGCCATCACCTCGGTGCGGGCCGTGGAAAACGCGTTGAAGATGGAGATTCCGCTTAACGCCCAGTACATTCGCAACCTGATCATCCTGGCGCACTCGGTGCATGATTTCATCGTGCATTTCTACCACCTGTCGGCACTTGACTGGGTGGATGTCACCTCTGCGCTCAAGGCCGATCCGGACAAGACGTCGATTCTGGGCGAGAGCCTGTCGTCCTGGCATCTGAACAGCAAGCACGAGATGCGGCGCGTGCATGAGCGACTCAAGCATTTCGTCAATGGCGGCCAGCTCGGCATTTTCACCAACGGCTACTGGGGTCATCCGGCGATGAAGCTGTCGCCAGAGGTCAACCTGCTTGCTGTGGCGCACTACCTGCAGGCGCTGGAAGTGCAGCGCAAGGCCAACAAGATCGTTTCGATACTGGGTGCCAAGACCCCGCACATCCAGAACGTCGCCGTCGGCGGTGTTGCCAATCCGCTGGCGACCGATTCGCAGGCGGTATTGACCGTCGAGCGCCTGATGGCCATCAAGGGCTTCATCGACGAATTGTCCGATTTCGTCAAGAACGTCTATCTGATCGACGTCGCTGCGGTCGGCGCCTTCTATGCCGACTGGACCAAAGTCGGCAAGGGCGTCACCAACTATCTGTCGGTGCCGGATATTCCGCTCGACACCAAGGGCACGCAGTTCGCCTTCCCCGGCGGCTTTATCGAGGGTGGCGATCTCGCCGGCCAGAAGCAGATCAAGAGCTTCAACGACGAGTACTGGATGAAGGGTGTCGAGGAGTCGGTCAAGCATTCCTGGTACAACTACGACAAGGCCGGCCCGCTACACCCCTACAAGGGCCAGACCGCGCCGAACTACACCGATTTCAAGGAAGACGCCAAGTATTCATGGATGAAGTCGCCGACCTTCTACGGCAAAGTGGCGCAAGTCGGGCCGCTGGCGCGAGTGATGAACGGGCTGGCCGCAGGTCATGCGCCGACCACCAAGTACGCCACCGCGGCACTCGATACGGTGTCTGCGCTGGCCAAGACCAAGGTCGGGCTGGATGCGATGCATTCGACCATCGGCCGTCATGCCGCCCGGGCGATTTCCTGCTGCGTGAACGTCGATATGCTGGCGGATCAGTGGTCCTTGCTGCTCGGCAACATGGCCAAGGGTGATCTGACGACCTTCAACAAGCCGGTGTTCCCCAAGGACGAAGTGATGGGCGTCGGTTTCCACGAGGCGCCGCGTGGCGCCCTGTCGCACTGGGTGGTCATCGACAACGGCAAGATCAAGAACTACCAGTGCGTCGTGCCCTCGACCTGGAATGCCTGTCCGCGCAACGACAAGGACGAGCCCGGACCGTACGAGGCTTCGCTGGTGGATACCCCTATCGCCGATGCGGAGAAGCCGTTGGAAGTGCTGCGCACCATCCACTCCTTCGACCCGTGCATCGCCTGCGCCATCCACCTGACGGACAAGGACAGCGACACGGCGATTACTGTCAAGGCGGTTTAACCACGCGTAACATAGGAGGGCCGGCGGGTGCCGGCCCTCATCTATTACTGGTACCCATTCATGCGTGCAGTCGTTCTCGGCATTGGCAACACCATACTCACCGACGAGGCCGCCGGAGTACGCGCCGTCGAAGCGCTGGAGCGGGGCTGGAAGCTGCCTGAGAATGTGATGGCCATCGACGGCGGCACCTCGGGCATGGAAATGATCGAGGATCTTTCCAACCTGGATTTCCTGATCGTCCTGGATGTCGTCAAGACCGGCGCGGCACCGGGCACGGTGGTGAAGATCGCCGGTGACGAGATTCCTGTGTTCTTTCGCAAGAAATTGTCGCCGCATCAGATAGCGCTGCCAGACGTGCTGGCCAGCCTCGAACTGCTCGACACCATGCCCAAGGAAATCGTCGTGCTGGGTGTCGAACTGATTTCTCTCGAACTGGGCATGGAAATGACGCCGACCGTCGCGGAAAAGGTGCCGGTACTGGCCGCCATGGCGGCGGCGGAGCTTGTCGCGCGCGGCTACACGCTTGAGCCCCTGACGGCATCGGTTGCCTGATATGTGCCTGGCTGCTCCCTCCCGCGTCATTGAAGTCCGCGATGGCATGGCGGTTACCGAATGCTTTGGGCAAACGCGTGAAGTCAGCCTGCTGCTGCTGAATGAAGAGGTCATGGTCGGTGACTACCTGCTGATCCAGGCCGGCGGCTTTGCTTTTGAACGGATCGAATCGGAGCGTGCCGAAGAGGCCTTGGCGCTCATGGAAGAACTCATGCAGCAGGGTGGCGATGCCCGCAGTTGGGGCGACAGTCCCGAGGCGACATGAACTTCCGTATCCACGACGTCAGCCCGGCCGATGCGGTCGAGGAGGCGTTCTTCCGGATACAGCGGGACCAGATGTGCGATGTGCCGATCCTCAATCCGGCACTTTCCGTGGAAGCCATCGATTTCCAGCGCTGGCAGGGGCATTGGCTGGGCATCGTGGTCACGCCTTGGTGCATGAGCATGCTGCTGGTACCCGGCAGCAGCGAGAACTGGGTCTCCACGGGAGAAAACAAGCGCCGCTTCGTCAGATTTCCGGCGGGTGATTTTGCTTTTCTCGGCAGCGAGGAAGTGGAACTCGGCGAGTATCAGAGCTGCCCCCTGTTTTCGCCGATGGGCAAGTTCTCAACGCAATCAGAGGCAACCATGACGGCCCGCGCCTCGATGATCGCCTTGCTCACGGTGCCGCAAGCCCCGGCCGACAAAGCCAAGGCAGAGAAGTCGGGGGACGCACCCTCACTTTCGCGTCGACGCTTTCTCGCTTTGCGCTAAGCTTCGCATTTCCGGGGTTCCGCTGGTCACAAGGGGTGAATATGTCCACTATCTCTGAGTTCAACAGTGCATCAAATGCCGAGACAGATCGCGAGCACGAGGTTCAGCTCGGCTTGCTGCAGGCTCTGTGCGGTGCTGCCGCCGAAAACCGCGATGCGGCTTCGGTCGCTGAAATCCTTGACCAGTTGATCGCCTATAGCGAGGCGCATTTCATGTCCGAGGAATTGCTGATGCGGCTCAAGAGCTATGACGACTACGAAGATCACGTCGATGACCACATCCACATGCTGGATGTGCTGCGCGAGATCGCCACTGATCATTCGGGCGGCAACTCGGCGCTGGTCTCCGACAAGGCCGCCGGGGTACTCAAGTTCATCACCAATCACATCGACACGCGCGACAGGCGTTTTGCCGACTATGTGCGCAATGGGCTGTAAGGGTCGATGCACGAAATGTCCTTAGCCGAAGGCGTCCTGCAATTGATGGAAGATGCAGCGCGCCAGCAGGATTTTGCCAAAGTGACCACGGTCTGGCTGGAAATCGGCCAGTTGTCCGGCGTCGAGGTCGAGGCCATGAAGTTCTGCTTCGATGCCGTGACGCGCGACAGCATTGCGGATGGCGCGCGCCTGGAAATCATCTCGCTGCCGGGCACCGGCTGGTGCATGGAGTGTTCGCTGACCGTGCCGATGGCCGAGGTTTTTGGCGAATGCCCGGAGTGCGGTGGCCACCAGATGCAGGTGACGGGCGGCACCGAAATGCGGGTCAAGGAACTTGAAGTGGCATAGGAGAAAAGAATGTGTACGACTTGCGGTTGCGGCGATGGTGAAGTAAAAATTGATGGCGAACACGCCCATCACGAACACGATCATGTGCATGCCGACGGCACCACGCACAGTCACGATCACGAGCATTCCGGCGAGGGCCACGAACACCCCCACGCTCATTCGCATCAGCACAGTTACGCGCCCGCGCATTCGCATGCCCCCGGTGTCAGCACCAAGCGCATGGTGCAGATCGAGCAGGACATCCTGTCCAAGAACAATGCCTATGCCGCCGAGAACAGGCAACGGCTGGCGGAGCGCGGCATTTTTACGCTGAACCTGGTCTCGAGCCCCGGCTCAGGCAAGACTACCCTACTGTGCAAGACCATCGAAATGCTCAAGGGCAAGGAACTCGTGACGGTCATCGAAGGCGACCAGCAAACCAGCCAGGATGCCGAACGCATTCGCGCCACCGGAGCACCGGCGATCCAGATCAATACCGGCAAAGGCTGTCATCTCGACGCGCACATGGTCGGTCATGCCATGGGCAAACTCGAATTGCCGGAGGGTTCTCTGCTGATGATCGAGAACGTCGGCAATCTCGTCTGCCCGGCGGCATTTGACCTCGGCGAAGCGCACAAGGTGGTGATCCTCTCCGTCACCGAGGGCGAGGACAAGCCGATCAAGTATCCGGACATGTTCCGTGCCGCAACCCTGATGCTGATGAACAAATGCGACCTGCTGCCGTATCTGACATTCAGCGTGCCGAAGGCGATCGAATTCGCGCGGCGGGTGAATCCGGCGATCGAAGTCATCGAAGTCTCGGCCACCTCGGGGCAGGGCATGGATGACTGGCTGGCGTGGCTCGAGCGCGGTGCGGCAGGAGTGCGCCCGGCGTCATGAGCGTTGCGGCCAACACGGCTCCGGCTTGCGTCGAGCATCAGCTTGAACTGGCCCGTTCCGCTTCGCCCCTGCTCGCCATGGGCGCCTGGTTCAAGAACACGGTGTGCCTGGCGCAGGGACAACAGGCCTGGGTCTCGCACACGGTCGGCGACCTGTTCCAGGCCGAAGCCTGCCTTGCCCATGAGGCGACTGCCCGCGAGCTGCTGCGAGCGCTGGACGCGATGGGCAGGAAGCCGGTCGCCATCGCCCACGATCTGCATCCGGACTTGCATTCGACCCGCTTCGCGGTGCAACTGGCGGCGGAACTGGGCATCGAGGCCATCGGCGTGCAGCACCATCATGCGCATATCGCCGCCATTGCGGCCGAGCACGGCGTGGCCGGACCCATGCTGGGCCTGGCGCTGGATGGCGTTGGTCTCGGTACGGATGGCAAGGCATGGGGCGGCGAACTGTTGCGCGTCGATGGCGCGCAATTCACACGGATAGGACACCTGCGGCCGCTGGCCTTGCCCGGCGGCGACCGTGCGGCACGCGATCCGTGGCGCATGGCGGCGGCGGTTTTGTTCGATTTGGGGCGGGGCGAGGAAATTGCCACACGCTTTGCCGATCAGGCCGGCGCCGAGATCGTGGCCGCGATGTTGGCCAAGGGCTTGAACAGCCCGCGAACGTCAAGCATGGGGCGGGTCTTTGACGCGGCCGCCGGCCTGCTCGGCATTTGTCCCCGAATGGAATTCGAAGCGCAGGCCGCCATTGCACTGGAGCAGAATGCGACGACTTATATCGAGACGCATGGCTGGCCGGAGCCGCTTGAAGGTGGCTGGCGCATAAGCGCCGACGGGGAACTCGATCTGCTGCCGCTGCTGGGTGCCTTGTCGACTGAGCCTGACACCGGCTTCGGCGCTGCGCTGTTTCACGCCACGCTGGTGGCGGCATTGCTTCACTGGGTGGTGGGAGCGGCTGAGGCAGCCGACGTCAAGCGACTGGCCTGCGGCGGCGGCTGCTTCTTCAACAAGCTGCTGCGTTCAGCCCTGGTGGAGAAGCTTCCTCCCACCGGTCTTGAACTGCTGCTGCCAAAGCGTTTGTTGCCGGGCGATACGGCAATTTCGCTGGGGCAGGCGTGGGTTGCAATGCATCTACTGGAAAGCTGAATCATGTGCCTCGCAATACCGGTAAAGGTAGTAGAAGTCGGCGCTGGCCCAGGTGACGAGTGGGCGATTGTGGATCTCGGCGGCGTCAAAAAGGAGATTTCCCTGGCGCTGCTGGCCGATGTGCAGGTGGGCGACTACGTGATCCTGCATGTGGGCTATGCGTTGAGCAAGCTCGATCCGGAGGAAGCCGAAAAGACCCTGGCCCTGTTTGCGGAGTTGAATGAGACGGGTGCATCGGGGGCACCTGCGGCATCGTGAAGTACATCGACGAATTTCGCGATGGCGAACTGGCAAAGAATCTGGCACTGAGTATTTGCGCCGAGGTTCAGCCCGGTCGCAACTACAGCTTCATGGAGTTCTGCGGTGGGCACACCCACGCCATATCACGCTATGGGCTGTCCGATCTGTTGCCGCCGACGGTACGCATGGTGCATGGGCCCGGCTGCCCGGTCTGCGTGCTGCCGATAGGCCGCGTCGACATGGCCATCAACCTGGCGCTCGATCACGGCGTGATCCTGTGCACCTACGGCGACACGTTGCGCATTCCGGCGTCCGGCGGATTGTCGCTGATGAAGGCGAAGGCCGGGGTCGGCAACAAATCCGGCGACATCCGGATGGTCTATTCGACCATCGATGCGCTGCAGATTGCCCGCGACAATCCGGCGCGTGAAGTGGTGTTCTTCGCCATCGGCTTCGAGACCACCACGCCGCCCACGGCGGTCGCGATCCAGCAGGCGGATGCCGAAGGGCTGAAGAATTTCAGCGTCATCTGCTGCCACGTGCTGACACCGTCGGCCATCAGCAACATTCTCGAATCGCCCGAGGTGCGCCAATGGGGTACGGTGCCGCTGGACGGCTTCATCGGTCCGGCCCACGTGTCGACAGTGATAGGCAGCCGGCCTTACGAGTTCTTCGCCGAGGAATACCGCAAGCCGGTGGTCATTGCCGGCTTCGAACCGCTGGACGTGATGCAGGCCATTTTGATGCTGGTGCGACAGGTGAATGAAGGCCGCGCCGAGGTGGAGAACGAGTTCGCCCGTGCCGTCAGCCGCGATGGCAATGTGAAAGCGCAGGATCGCGTCGCCGAAGTGTTCGAATTGCGCCGCGAATTCGAATGGCGAGGGCTTTCGGTGGTGCCGTATTCGGCGCTGAAGATCCGGCAACGTTATGCCGCCTTCGACGCCGAGAAGCGCTTCAATATCGCGTACCGCTCGGTGCCCGACAACAAGGCCTGTGAATGCGGCGCGATTCTGCGCGGCGTGAAGAAGCCGCAGGACTGCAAGCTGTTCGGCACCGTATGCACGCCGGAGAACCCCATCGGCTCATGCATGGTGAGTTCGGAAGGCGCCTGCGCGGCGCATTACAGCTATGGTCGTTACAAGGACATGCACTAAATGGCAGAGGTCAAAAGAGGCTACGTCAGGCCGCTCGATGTGAAGCATGGGCGTGTCGATATGACGCACGGTTCGGGCGGCCGCTCGATGGTGCAACTGATCTCCGAACTGTTCGCCAAACATCTGGGCAACGAATATCTGGGGCAGGGCAACGATGGCGCCGTATTGCCAGCGCCGACTTTTCAGGGGCGACCGGGGCGCATCGTGATGTCCACCGACTGCCACGTCGTTTCGCCGCTGTTCTTTCCCGGCGGCGACATCGGCTGCCTCTCGGTGCATGGCACGGTGAATGATGTTGCCGTAATGGGCGCCACGCCTCTGTATCTGGCGGCCGGTTTCATTCTCGAAGAGGGCTTCCCGCTGGCCGATCTGGCGCGCATCGTCGAATCCATGGCGCATGCCGCGCGTGAGGCCGGGGTGCCCGTGGTGACGGGCGATACCAAGGTCGTCGAGCGCGGCAAGGGCGATGGCGTGTTCATCACCACGACCGGTGTGGGCGTACTACCCGATGGTCTCGAACTCGGCGGCAGCCGGGCGCGCCCGGGTGACGCAATAATCATATCTGGCTCGCTGGGCGACCACGGCGTGGCGATCATGAGCAAGCGCGAGAACCTGTCCTTCGATGCGCCGATCGAGTCCGACACGGCGGCCCTGAATGGCTTGATTGCCGCCATGCTCGCCACCGGCGCCGATCTGCATTGCCTGCGCGACCCGACACGCGGCGGCCTGGCGGCAACACTGAACGAAATCGCCGGTCAATCCGGTGTCGGCATGATGCTTCACGAAAAGGCCATCCCGGTGAAGCAGGTGGTTTCCGCCGCCTGCGAATTCCTCGGCCTCGATCCGCTCTATGTCGCCAACGAGGGCAAGCTGATCGCCATCTGCGCCGGCGCCGATGCCGAGCGGCTGCTGGCCACGATGCGTGCCCATCCGCTGGGGCGCGAGGCCGCCTTGATCGGTGAGGTGATCGCCGACGATCATCACTTCGTCCAACTCACCACGTCTTTCGGCGGCCGCCGCATCGTCGATTGGCTGGCCGGCGACCAGTTGCCCAGAATTTGTTGATGCCGCATATTCCATGAGAGTTCTGCTCCTGACCCACGCCTTCAACAGCCTGACGCAACGCCTCGGGGCCGAACTGCAGCGGCGCGGTCACGAGATATCGATCGAGTTCGATATTGCCGATAGCGTGGCCGAAGAGGCCGTGACGCTGTTCAAGCCGGACCTGATCGTTGCGCCCTATCTGCGCCGTGCGATTCCAGAGTCGATCTGGTCGCGACACGTTTGTCTCATCGTGCATCCCGGGATCATCGGCGACCGCGGGCCGTCGGCGCTGGACTGGGCGATACAGGAGGGCGATGCCGAGTGGGGTGTCACCGTGCTGCAAGCCGAAGCGGAAATGGATGCCGGACCGATCTGGGCCAGTGCCGTGTTTCCCTTGCGCCGCGCCAAGAAGTCGAGCGTCTACCGCAACGAAGTCACGCAAGCCGCAACTGGCGCCGTGCTGCAAGCGGTGGAGCGTTTTGCCGCGGGTGATTTTGTACCGACAGCACTGGCCGCCCGCGGCGATGCGCGCGGTCGCTTGCGCTCGCTGATGAAGCAGGCGGACCGCGCCATCGACTGGCAGCGTGACGACACCGCCACGGTGCTGCAAAAAATCAACGCCGCCGACAGTTTTCCCGGGATCGCGGATACGCTCTTCGGCCATGCCTGCCATATTTTCGATGCATGGCCGGAAGCAGTCCTGCGCGGTGAGCCGGAAGCGAAGCCCGGCGATCTGCTCGCACGCCGCGAAACAGCCGTGTTGAGGCGAACCCGCGATGGAGCGATATGGATCGGACATGCCAAGCGCCCCGGCGACTTCAAGTTGCCGGCGACGCTGGCCTTTGCCGCCGAATGCGCGACGCTTCCCGATGCACCCCTGACCGACTGGTGGCTGGCGAAAGACCCGACCTGGCAGGACATCGCCTACGAAGAAAGCGGCAGTGGCGAAAATGCGGTGGGTTTCCTCCATTTCGAGTTCTACAACGGCGCGATGTCGACCTCGCAGTGCGTGCGTCTGCGCGCCGCGCTGGCATGGGCGAAGCAGCGGCCGGTGCGGGTGCTGGTGCTGATGGGCGGGGCGGACTTCTGGTCCAACGGCATTCATCTCAACGTGATCGAGGCGGCGAGTCTGGATGACGGGTCGCCTGCGGACGAATCCTGGAATAACATCAATGCCATGAACGACCTGGCTCGCGAACTGATTGAGACCGACGGACAGATAACCGTTGCTGCACTGGCAGGCAATGCGGGCGCCGGCGGCTGTTTTCTGGCACGGGCGGCAGACCACGTCTGGGCGCGTGAAGGGGTGATGCTGAATCCGCATTACAAGAACATGGGCAATCTCTACGGTTCGGAGTACTGGACTTATCTGCTGCCGCGTCGAGTGGGCGAGGAGGGCGCGCGGGGAATAATGCGCAACCGGCAACCGCTCACAGCGCAGCGCGCGGCAGAGATCGGATTTACCGATGCCTGCCTGGCGGGTGATCCCCAGGCGTTTCGCGTCGACGTGGCGCGGCGTGCAGCCGAGATCGCGGCAGCGCCCGAGCTTGCGGCCCAGTTGTCTGCCAAGCGCGAGCGCCGCGCCAGGGACGAGGCCGAGAAACCGCTGGCCGCCTATCGCGAAGAAGAACTGGCCCACATGCGGCGAAACTTTTACGGTTTCGATCCGAGCTACCACGTCGCCCGTCATCATTTCGTGCGCAAGTCGCTCGCCTCCTGGACCCCCCGTCACCTCGCGCGCCATCGCGACCTCGGCTGGAGGGTGCCGACATGATGAAGCCGCGCACCCCTTTGACGGTGCTGGTGGTCGACGACGAACAGCGTTCGCTGGAGACCCTGCGCCGCACGCTGGAGGAGGACTTCACGGTGTTCACCGCGTTGTCCGCCGAGGAGGGTGAAGTCATCATGGGCCGCGAATTCGTGCAAATCGTGGTCTCGGACCAGCGCATGCCGGGCACCTCGGGCGTTGAATTCCTGCGCCGGGTGCGCAGCCAGTGGCCCGATACGGTGCGCCTGATTCTTTCAGGCTACACCGAGGCCGAAGACATCATTTCCGGCATCAATGACGCGGGCATCTGGCAGTACCTGCTCAAGCCATGGCATCCGGACCAGTTGTTGCTGACCCTGAAAGCGGCTGCAGAGTTATGGCGCCTTCAGCAGGAAAACCAGCGCCTGTCGCTGGAACTGCGCGACAGCCCGGAACAACTGGTGCAGCGTGTGGCGAGTCGGCGCGGCAAGGTCCGCGCACGGTCCGGTTTTGATCGGCTGACGCGGGCCGCGGACAGCCCGTTGAACGGGATTTGCGAACTGGCGCAAAAAATTGCCGGCCATGAGCTCTCGGTGCTGGTCACCGGCGAATCGGGTACCGGCAAGGAGTTGCTGGCACGCGCCATCCACTACAGCAGCGAACGTGCCGATGGGCCCTTCGTCGTCGAGAACTGCGGCGCCATGCCGGATACCCTGCTTGAAGCCGAGCTCTTCGGTCACAAGCGCGGCGCCTTCACCGGGGCGCATGAAGACCGCATCGGCTTGTTCCAGCAGGCCGACGGCGGCACGCTGTTTCTCGACGAGATCGGCGATACGTCGCCGGCCTTCCAGGTCAAGTTGTTGCGCGCCCTGCAGGAAGGCGAGGTACGCCCGGTAGGTAGCCCGCGTTCAGTGCCGGTGAATGTGCGCATCATCGCCGCGACCAACCGCAATCTCGAAGCCGATGTGGCCAGCGGCCATTTTCGCCAGGATCTTTACTACCGCATTGCCGGCATCACTTTTCATATGCCCAGCTTGCGCGAACGGCCGCAGGACATTCCACTGATCGTCGCCAGCATGTTCAAGGAGTCGGCGCTGGCGGAACGGCGATTTTCCGATGCTGCGATGAAATGTCTGGTGGCGCACCGGTGGCCGGGCAATGTGCGCGAGTTGCAGAACGAGGTATTGCGTGCGCTGGCGCTGGGTGAAGGCGATCTGCTCGATGCCAGCCTGTTTTCCTCGCACCTGCGCCAGTCGGCCGCATTCATCAATGCCACCTCACCTGCGTTTGACCCGCAGGGCGCGACACTCAAGGAACTTCTCGACCAGCTCGAGGCGCAGGTCATTGATGCGGCCTTGCGACGGCATGGCGGCAACAAGACCCGCGTGGCCGAAGAACTCGGCCTCACCCGCGTCGGCCTGCGCATGAAACTCTCCCGGCTCGGACTGGACGGTGACTCATGAACCTGCTTTGGCTCCAGTCCGGCGGCTGCGGCGGCTGCACCCTGTCTTGGCTGGGCAGCGAGCATGGTTCCCTGTTCCGCGAACTGGCGGATGAAGGCATAGAACTGTTGTGGCATCCGAGCATTTCCGAGGCGGGCGTCGATGAGGCGCGCGACCTGATCGGGCAGTGTGCTTCCGGCGATATCGCCGTCGACGTGCTGTGCATCGAAGGATCGCTGTTGCGCGGCCCGCGCGGCACAGGCGGCTTTCATCGCTTCGGCGGGGGTGCCAAGCCGATGATCGACTGGGTGCGGCAGATCGCCAGCCGCGCGCGGCATGTGGTCGCCATCGGCAGTTGCTCTTCGTGGGGCGGCATCACGGCGGCCGGCATGAATCCGACCGATGCCTGCGGCCTGCAGTATGACGGCGAAGCCACCGGTGGCCTGCTCGGACCTGAATTTCGCGACCCCACGGGTCTGCCGGTGATCAACGTCGCCGGCTGTCCGCCCCATCCCGACTGGATTACCGAAACCCTGGCGGCATTGGCGCACGGCCGCTTGCGCGCCGAGCATCTCGACGACTACGGACGTCCGCGGTTTTTTGCCGATCAACTGGTGCACCACGGCTGTCCGCGCAACGAATATTACGAATTCAAGGCCAGCGCCTCCCGGCATTCGGAGCAGGGCTGCCTGATGGAGCAACTCGGCTGCAAGGGCACGCAGGCGCATGCAGATTGCAATCAGCGTTTGTGGAACGGCGAGGGTTCCTGCCTGCGCGGCGGCTATGCCTGCATCCGTTGCACCGATCCGGGCTTTGAAGAACCCGGCCATCCGTTCGAGACCACGCCGAAAGTGGCCGGCATTCCTCTCGGTCTGCCGTCCGACATGCCCAAGGCCTGGTTCATCGCGCTGGCGGCGCTGTCCAAGTCGGCGACGCCGGCGCGGGTGCGCGAGAACGCACACTCCGATCACCTCTTGCGCGCGCCCTCGGTCAAGCGGACCAAGCGATGAGTACGCGGCGCATCGTCGGTCCCTTCAATCGCGTCGAAGGCGATCTCGAAATCACGCTCGACATCGCGG
The DNA here is from genome assembly GCA_044344235.1 of Sulfuritalea sp. GTDB lineage: Bacteria > Pseudomonadota > Gammaproteobacteria > Burkholderiales > Rhodocyclaceae > Sulfuritalea. Next base: position 12,557 of record JBIJDI010000012.1, read on the forward strand.
ACGGAAAGGTCGAGGCGGCCTACGTCAATTCGCCGCTGTATCGCGGCTTCGAGCAGATCCTGCAAGGCAAGCTGCCGGCCGATGCGCTGGTTCTGGTGCCGCGTATTTGCGGCATCTGTTCGGTGGCCCAGTCGGCCGCATCCGCCTTGGCACTGGCCGATGCAGCCGGGGTCGAGCCGCCGAACAACGGCCGGCTGGCGGCCAACCTGACATTGGCCACGGAAAACATGGCCGACCACCTGACGCATTTCTACCTGTTCTTCATGCCCGACTTTGCCCGTGCCGACTACGCGGGCCGACATTGGCATGCGGAGACGGTCGAGCGCTTTCGCGCGACCGTGGGCAGTGCGCCGAATCAGGTGCTGCCGGCACGCGCCCGCTTCATGCAGATGATGGGTCTTCTGGCGGGGAAATGGCCGCATACGCTGGCGGTGCAACCCGGTGGCTCGACGCGGCCGTTGCAGAGCTCCGAGATTTTTCGCCTGCACCGGACCCTGCGCGAATTCCGCCAGTTTCTTGAAACCGTAACCTTCGGCGCAGGGCTGGAAGAGGTCGCCGCACTCGCTGATCGAACCCAATTGGAGGCCTACCGGACAGGTGCCGGTGGTGGCGATCTGCGGGCATTTCTCGCCATTGCCGCTGATCTCGATCTGTGGCATCTCGGGCGCGGCACCGACCGCTTCATGAGTTATGGCTGCTACAACGAAGGGAATGAGCGGATGTTCCCGGCCGGCTTGTGGCACGGTGCCGCCACGACTTTCGACGTCGCCGCGATTCTGGAGGACACCACCCATGCGTGGTACGCCGCCGCCGGCTTGCCGCAGCACCCCGCGGAAGGCAGCACGCTGCCGGTCGCGGAAAAGGACGGCGCCTATTCCTGGTGCAAGGCGCCGCGCCTGGCCGGGCAGGTGGTGGAAACCGGTGCGCTGGCACGACAGGTCGTGGCCGGACACCCGCTGGCGCGCAACATGATTGAGGGCTACGGCGGCAGCGTCGCCGCGCGCGTGGTGGCCCGGTTGCTGGAACTGGCGCTGGTACTTCCCGCGATGGAGCGTTGGCTGAACGAACTGGTCCCCGGCGAGCCCTGGTGCATCAATGTTCAGCCTGCCGACGAGACATCGGGCGTCGGTCTCGTCGAGGCGGCGCGCGGATCGCTCGGCCACTGGATTACCGTGCGGCGCGGCCGCATTCACAACTACCAGATCATCGCACCCACCACGTGGAATTTTTCGCCGCGCGATGCAGCGGGGCAGCCCGGTGCGCTGGAACAGGCCCTGGCGGGTCTTTCAGCCAGCGCCACCGAGCCATTGCCGGCGGCAATCCACCACGTGGTGCGCAGCTTTGATCCCTGCATGGTCTGTACGGTGCATTGAGGCAAGGCACAAAAAAAGACGGGGCGACTCGCCCCGTCCTTCGTGCCAGTACAGTACAAAAATTACTTCAGGGCGTTTGCGCCGGCCTGCGCGATCTGAGCATCCTGCTGCGAGGTAACGCCTGAAACCCCGATGGCGCCAATCAGCTTGCCATCGACGACGATAGGCACGCCGCCTTCAAACACGCTCGCATCGCCGGTAATGTTCAACAGCCGCAAATGGACCCCGCCCTGGGCAATCAGATCCTGAAAGGCAACGGTCGGCCGACGGAAGGCCGCCGACCCGTGCGCCTTTTCGGAGGCCACTTTGACTGAACCGAATTGCGTATTGTCGAGCCGCTGCAGCATCACCATGTTGCCGCCCGAATCGACGATGGCGATGACGACATTCCAGTTGTTCTTCTTCGCTTCGGCCTCGGCGGCAGCCATGGCCTTCTTGGCCTGGTCGAGGGTGATTGGCGCGCCATACGGCGCTGGCTGCGCGCTGGCGCCAGTCGAAAAGAGAAGTGCTGCGGCGAACAGTCCTGCGAGAATCTTCTTGTAGTTCATGGCGATTCCTCCGTTGTGTGAAAAGGGGAAATCAGGATAAACCATATTTTCCGCCAAAATAATACAGGATTCAAATAACTCCCGCGCCACGGAGAACCCTTCAGTGAGACATGGTTTGCTCAGGCACTCCGGGAAGGCACAGGTTGATCGCAAGGACCCGGCTGCCCAGCATAACAATGCTGCCGGTATGGCGATTGTTGCCCGTGTCGCTGTACTCAAAGCCATAGATGCGACGGATGCGTAACGCACCATCGCCATCCCGACCCAGGCTGATCCGCTGTATGGCAACGGTGTCGTCGAGCAGCAGCAGATGCTCGGCGTTGCAGGCGGCTTTTGTGGCCGACACCGCTGTCTCGCGCGCCTTGAGGCTGTCGAGCCATAGCCATACCGTGGCGGCCGGCAGCAGGAGCCCAAGAAGATCAAGCAAGTCCATATGTAAAGCCTACCCGAAATATTCGTCGCGCCGAAACGCCATGTCCGGCCCGGTTAGATTGTGAGACACTGCCGCGCCACTCTTTCATCCGTGCCGACATGCTCCAACTCACGAAGATTGACCTGACCAGCGACACCTCGGCTTCGCTCTTCGTCAAGGACGAAGTGGTGGATGTCGTCTTTGCCCCACGTGCCGGTGAGTTGATCAGCCGCGAGGGCCCCAATTCTTATCGGGCAGACGATGCCCTGATCACCGGCTCTACCGGCGACCGCTGGAGCGTCTCGCGTGATCGCTTTGATGCGAAATACATCCCCGTCGCGCCGGTCGAAGCCGGCGAGGACGGCCGCTACCGCTCGAAGCCTTTGCCGGTTCTGGCGAGGCAGATCGGAGAAGCCTTCACGCTTGCCCGCTCCACGGGTGGCGACGTGCTGCAGGGTCAGGCACAGGACTGGCTGCTTCAATACGCGCCGGGCGACTTCGGCATCATCGAGAACGCCCGGTTTCAGCGGGTTTATCGCCGATTCGGCTAAACCAGCCCGGCGTCGATCAGTTCCTGCTTCAGGTAGGCGTAATACACCGGTGCGGCGATGACCCCCGGCAAGCCGAAGGCGGCTTCCATGACCAGCATGGCCAGCAACAGCTCCCAGGATTGAGCCGAGATGCGTGCGCCGACGATGCGGGCGTTGAGAAAGTATTCGAATTTGTGCACTACCACCAGGAAGCCCAGCGAGGCCATGGCGATTTGCGGCGAGTGGGCCAGGCTGACGATAACAATCACCGTGTTCGAGATCAGGTTGCCGATCACCGGCAGCAGGCCGGCAATGAAGGTCAGGGCGATCATGGTCTTGGTCAGCGGCAGATGGATGCCGAACAGGGGCAACACAACGGCGAGATAGAGGGCGGTGAATACCGTATTGATGGCCGAAATCCGTACCTGCGCGAAGACGATGCGCCGGAACGCATCAGCCAGACGGCGCGCGCGCTCGGCCAGCGATTCGGCCAGCGGCTGCATGGTCTGCGGGCCGCCGACTTCGCACAGGGCGAGCATGGCACCGATGATGAGGCCGACCAGCACGTGGGCCATTACCAGTCCGGCTTCCTTGCCGATCAGCTGTACCTGGCCCGCGTGTTCGCGCAGCCACTGCACCACGGCGCTCTTGATGCCTTCGACGCTGTCGGGAAGGGCGCCGACCAGCCACTCCGGCATGGATTGGCGGGAGTTTTCGAGGATTTCCGCCATCTTCTGCGCCAGCGCGGCGAGGCTGCCCGAATCGCCCCGGAAGAAGCCGATCGTCAGCGCCGTGCCCAGCACTGTGGCGCCAACGACGATCGCGGCAAGGAAAATCACCGCCGCCTGTTTCGCCCGCAGCCCGGATAGCCGGCTTTCCAGCAGCGGTGCGGTGAGGTGCACCAGTTCGTACACCAGAAGGCCCGCCAACAGCGCCGGCAGCAGATGCAGATCAAGCACCAGAAATAGCGCGAGAGCGGCAAGGAGCCATGAAGCTTGCTGGATGCGGTGGATGGGCATGAATGTATTTGCAGGGTGTCGGGTGAGGCCATTCTCGCCTCTCGGACTGATTGCTGCAATGCCATCTGTGTTGATCGACTCGTTGCCGGAGGTCGCTTTGCGTGCTTGAGACGCCGCTTCGCGGACAGGCAACTAGCCTTGTGCGGGCAGGGTAGGGTACATTTCACGGATGAACGAAGAATCGAGTCCCGCCGCGTTGTCAGATTCCAAACCCGACGAGCCGCGTTCCGTGCTGACTGTCGAAATGCTCGCGGCCGCTGCCGGTGCTTCGGCCGAAGACGGAATCTGGCTCGACGTGATTCGGAAAATGGACGAGGTCTACAACGATCTGCTCCAGTACGAGGTCGCGCTGGAGGAGAAGAACGCGACGCTGGAAGATACGCAGCAGTTCATTTCCTCGGTGTTGACCTCGATGTCCGATCTGCTGATCGTC
>JBIJDI010000212.1:0-5072 GCA_044344235.1 Sulfuritalea sp.
AAGGCATCGGGGAAATGGCAGGCCGGAAGATAACGCGGATTTTCACGCTGGCTCGCCATCGCCGTTGCGCTCGCCGCATCGCGTGCCCACAAGCTGACCGCATGCCGACCGGCGAAGGCGATGGCCAGGGCGGTACCCCAAGCCCCTGCGCCAAGTACCGCTATCCGCATCGCGCGCACTCCATCGTGATCATGGCGTGCCCCTCGCGAGCCCTACAGGCCCCAGACTTGGGGCGCCTTGAGAAACCCGCTTTGCCCGTCGCGATGCTTCACTTTGATCCAACCGCCGGGAGCGGCTTCAAGAAGCTCCAGCACCACGTCGCGTTCCGCTTCGAACACCAGCGCCGCCTTGTCTTCAGCCGCAGCACGAACTTGGGCGCGGTCAAAGCGCACGATGACATTGCGCTTTTCGGACAGATGTTTCTTTTCGATCCAGGTCAAGTCGCCCTTGCTGTCGCGCACCTTGGACCAACCGTCGAGGCTCACCACGAGTTCGACCGGCGTGCCGGCCAGCACCACGAACAAGGGTTTCGACTTGGCCGAAGGTGCGTCGTACACGGGCGCCGCCTCGGTGACACTGCGGTAGTCAAGCGCAAATGCCGACGATGTCGCGGCCAGCATTGCCAATGTTGCAAGGAATCGCCGTATCGCCACTGGTGCCAGCATTTGAGTTTGTGGTATCGCCGACTTATTGCAACTGGATCTTGCTTTCGCCCTGCTGCTGTTCCATCAGGCGTTGCTGGTAGAGCGACTCGAAGTTGACCGGGGCAAGAATCACGGGCGGAAAACCGGCGCGATTGATCGCATCGGAAACCGTTTCGCGAGCATAGGGAAACAGAATGTTCGGGCAGGCCACGGCAAGAATCGGCTCCAGATCCTGCTCCGGCACGTTGCGAATCTGGAAGATGCCGGCCTTTACCACTTCCACGAGGAAGAACGCCTTTTCGCCTTCCTTGGCGCTCACCGTAACCGTCAGCGCCACTTCATACATGCCGTCGCCAATGGTTTTCGCCGCGCTTTGAATCTGCACTTCGATGCTTGGCGTCTCGCGCTCCAGAAAAATCTGGGGTGCGTTGGGCACCTCGATGGAGAGATCCTTGACGTAAATTTTTTCGATGCTGAAAACCGGCTGCTCGTCGCTCATGATGAATTGGTGGGTAGGATGAAAAAAGGGTGATTCTACGCGGCCAGCAGTGAATCGAGCTTGCCCTGGTGTTCCAGTTCATAAAGCTCGTCGCAACCGCCGACATGGGTGTCGCCGATATAGATCTGCGGCACCGTACGGCGGCCGGTCCGCTGCATCATTTCTTCGCGCCGCTCGGGCTGGAGGTCGACGCGCACTTTCTCGATATCGGTCACACCCTTGCGCGCCAGCAACTGTTCGGCACGCACGCAGAAAGGACACACCGCCGTCGAGTACATCAGAACCTTGGACATTTGAAACTCCGTGGTCAGGATTTCGTGGTCAGGGGAAGACTGGCGCCGATCCAGGACGAGATCCCGCCCCCGAGGCTGAACACCTTGTCGAAGCCGCCCTTCTTCAACTGTCCGCAGGCAGACGCAGAACGGTTCCCGGTCGCGCAGACGACAATGATCGGCTTGTCCTTGAACTTCTCGATCTCCGACATGCGAGTGCCGAGCTGGCCCATGGTGATATGGCGCGCACCGTGGATATGACCCGAACCCCACTCGCCGGTTTCACGCACATCCAGCACCAGAGCGTCTTCGCGGTTCATCAGCAGCGTGGCTTCCGCCGGCGTCACGCGAGCCACCGTACCGCCCGCCAGCATCGGCCACACCAGCATGCCGCCGCTGACGAAAGCCAAAGCCACCCAAATAATGTTCTCTTGCAGAAATTCCATTGTGATCTATTCCCTCTAGGCTGAAATGCCGCAGAACACCTCGCGCATCAAAGCGATGAGCTGGAGGGTGCGCGGATCGGCGATACGATAAAAAACCCGGTTGGCATCCTTGCGGGTTTGGAGGACGCCCTTGTCGCGCAAGATGGCGAGGTGCTGCGAGATATTGCTCTGGGAGGTGCCCACCGCTTCGACAATGTCCTGCACACAGGTTTCCTGATCACCCACGACGCAGAGAATTTTCAGGCGCAAGGGATGCGAGATCGCCTTCAACGCCCGCGCTGCGGTTTCAATGTGCTCCTGCTTGCCTATCAGATCGTTTATTGCGGTATGCATGCCTTGCTGGTCCCAAGTGGAGGTGTCGGTTGTGGCGGCAATTCTGAATATTATAGAATACTGCTATTGCTCTGCGTTAAGGCTTTCACCATGTACAAGATCGTTCTGCTTCGCCACGGCGAATCCACCTGGAACCAGGAAAACCGCTTCACCGGCTGGACCGATGTCGGCCTCACGGAAAAAGGCCTCGCCGAGGCGGTTGCCGCGGGCCAGTTGCTGAAGAAGGAAGGCTTCGCCTTCGACATCGCCTATACATCGGTGCTGCGCCGCGCGATCAAGACGCTGTGGACCGTACTCGATGAAATGGATCGCATGTGGATTCCGGTACAGCATTCGTGGCGCCTCAACGAACGCCACTACGGCGCGCTGCAAGGCCTCAACAAGGCTGAAACCGCTGCCAAATTCGGCGACGAGCAGGTGCTGGTCTGGCGTCGCGCCTACGATACCCCGCCGCCGCCGCTGGCGGAGGACGATCCGCGCCTGGAGACCGGCAATCCGCGCTACGCGGATCTGCCTGCCGCCCAGTTCCCTCGCACCGAATGCCTCAAGGACACTGTGGAGCGTTTCCTCCCCTATTGGCATGAAACCATCGCGCCCATGGTGAAGTCGGGCAAGAAAGTCGTCATTGCCGCCCACGGCAACAGCCTGCGCGCGCTGATCAAATATCTCGACAATGTTTCGGACGCCGACATCGTCAGCCTCAACATCCCCACCGCGCAGCCGCTGGTGTATGAACTGGATGCCGACCTGAAACCGATCCGCAACTACTACCTGGGCGATGCGGATGCCATAAAGGCGGCCATGCAGGCAGTGGCGAACCAGGGCAAAGCCAAGGCGTGATTCCTCGACGCAAAATTTGCGTCAATGCTCTATGCCTTGCTGCTCTGGTCACTTCGACTGCGTTCGCCGCCAACGTCGATTCGAAGAAGGGCGAGCTCCAGGATCTGAAAAGCCGCATCGAGGCCTTGCGCCGCGACATGGCGACGGCGGAGGAATCCAAAACCTACGCCGCCGACCAGTTGCGCGAAACCGAATCAGCGATCTCCAACGTCAACCGGCGCCTGCATGAGTTGGGCGGCGAGCGCGCGGAATTGAAAGCCGCGCTGGCCGATCTCGATGCGCAGAGTCAGCGGCTGGACCGCCAGACAGGTGCGCAGCAAAACCAGCTGGCGCGCCTGCTCAACCGCCAGTTCGTCGGCGGCGATTCGGATGCGCTGAGGTTGCTGCTGTCGGGTCGTGACCCCAACCAGTCGGCACGCGACAAATACTTCCTGACCCAGCTCTCGCGTGCCAAGGCGGATCTGATCCAGCAACTGCGTACCGTCGCTGCCGAGAAAAAGCGCCTCGCGGAGGCGGCCCGCGAACGGCAGGAACAATTGGCCGAGATCGAACGCCGGCAACAGGAAAGCCGCGCGCAATTGCTCGACCGCAAGAAGCAGCGCTTGACGACACTCGCGGCAATTGCCGACCGCCTCAAGGCGCAGCGCCGCGAAATCACCACCCTGAAGCGCGACGAACAGCGGTTGGCGAAACTGATTGAAGGACTGGCCCGCATCGCGGCAACGAAGAAGGCTGCACCAAGCGTCGGCGCTCGCGGTACGGCGACTGCAAGAAGCCCGAAGCTTAAAAGCCATGATCCCGGCAATGTCGGCGGCGCCTTCGCGGCCTTGCGTGGTCAGCTCCGCTTGCCGGTAAAGGGCACCATTGCCGGCCGCTTCGGCAGCCCGCGCGCGGAAGGCGGCGCAAGCTGGAAAGGTGTCTTCATCCGTGCTACCGAAGGCGTCGAGGTCAAGGCCGTGGCCGCCGGCGCCGTGGTGTTCTCAGACTGGCTGCGCGGCTTTGGCAACCTGTTGATCATCGATCATGGCGACGATTTCCTGTCCGTCTATGGTAACAACGAGTCCCTGCTGGCCGCGGTGGGGGCGGCGGTCAAAGGCGGTGAATCCATCGCCACGGTGGGAAACAGCGGCGGCAACCCGGACTCGGGTTTATACTTTGAACTCAGGCACCGGGGCCTGCCGTTCGATCCCCTGAAATGGGCCAGGAATTAGTCAAACTAGCGCTAAACTCGCATCAATCCCGGCTAGCCCCGCCGTCATCCGTTCGGAGTTCCTATGAGCAGCAAGCTGCAACAAGTGGGTCTGGTAGCGTCCGGTCTGATCGCCGGCATCCTCGTCAGTCTGAATTTTTCGGCCAGCGCCGGCAAGGAAGCAGCCCTGTCGGCCCTGCCGATCGAGGAGTTGCGCAGCTTCGCCGATGTGTATAACGCGATCAAGCAGGGCTACGTCGAGCCGGTCGAGGACAAGAAACTCATCACCCATGCCATCAGCGGCATGCTGGCCAACCTCGATCCGCACTCGGCGTATCTGGATGCCGACTCGTTCAAGGACCTGCAGGTCAGCACGCAGGGCGAGTTCGGCGGCCTCGGCATCGAAGTCGGCATGGAGGACGGCTTCGTCAAGGTCGTTTCGCCGATCGAGGACACTCCCGCCTTCAGGGCTGGCCTGAAACCGGGCGATCTGATCATCAAGCTGGACGACACGCCGGTCAAGGGCCTCACGCTGAACGACGCCGTGAAGAAAATGCGCGGCAAACCCAAGACACAAATCCGCCTGACGATCGTGCGCAAGGGGGAAATGAAGCCCTTCGAAGTCACGCTGACACGAGAGAAAATCAAGGTGGCCAGCGTCAAATCGAAGTTGCTCGAAGGCGGCTACGGTTACTTGCGGGTCACCCAGTTCCAGGAGGAAACGGCGCCGGACGTGGTGAAGCACCTTGAAAAGCTGGCGAAGGCGGACAAGGACGCCAAGGGCGACGGCATCAAGGGCCTGGTGCTCGATCTGCGCAACGATCCCGGCGGTCTGCTCAACTGCGCGGT
>JBIJDI010000213.1:0-5064 GCA_044344235.1 Sulfuritalea sp.
GCATTGTTTTCGTACAGGCGGCCGAACTTCTGCAGGCGCTCGAAGAAGCCGCTCATGCCGCGGATGTCGTAACCGGATCGCTCAAGCAGGCCCAGGCCGATGCGATCCGCTTCGCGTTCGAAATCGCGCGAGTAGTTGAGCTGGTTCTGGATAGCCGCACCCTGCCCGGCCATGGCCGCACCCACCGCGAGGTCGGGGCTGCTGCGCGCGGCGAGAATCGCCACCGCCAGCGCCAGAAGGCTGGTCACCTGCCCTTGGCCCGACTTGTTCATGAGGCGCGCGAGATGGTGCTGGGTTACGTGGGAAATTTCGTGCGCCAAAACTGAAGCCAGTTCGGATTCGGAAGCTGCAGCAAGAATCAGCCCGGTATGCACGCCGACAAAACCGCCCGGCATGGCAAACGCGTTGAGGGTGGAATCGCGCAGCGCGAAGAACTCGAACTCCTGCCGTGCTTCCTCGCTCTGCGAGGACAGCCGGTTGCCCAGACGATTGAGGTAGCCGTTGACCTCCGGATCGTCGAGCCAAGCCGGATCGCGGCGAATTTCGAGCATTATCGATTCGCCGATGCGACGTTCCATGGCCGGCGAAAATTCCGTCTGCGCCGCTTCCCCCAGATCGGGCAGACCCTCGGCCACCGACAAAGGCGGCGCCGCGAGGATGCCGAAAGCAAGGACCAGAGCGCTGGCAAGCGGATGCAGTTTCATACCGCTATGATAGCGGCTCCGCAAAAACGAGTTGTGACAGGGTATTTCATGAATCCACCCCCCAAGCCAGCACCCAAGCCTCCCGGCGCGCCGCTGACGCACTTCGACGCCGCCGGGCAGGCCCATATGGTCGATGTCGGCGCCAAGACCGAAACCACCCGGGTGGCCCGGGCGCAAGGCCACATTCGCATGGCCCCGGCCACCTTCGCGCTGATCAAAGGCGGCTCGGCAAAAAAGGGCGACGTGCTGGGCATCGCGCGCATTGCCGCAATCCAGGCCTCCAAACGCACCTCCGATCTGATTCCGCTGTGCCATCCGCTGGCGCTCACCCGCGTTGCCGCCGAGTTCACGCTCGATGCGCGGCGCCACCGCGTGACGCTGGAAGTGACGGCGGAAACCGTCGGCCGCACCGGCGTCGAAATGGAAGCGCTGACCGCGGTTTCGGTCGGCCTGCTGACCATCTATGACATGTGCAAAGCCGCCGATCGCGGCATGATCATCGAAGACATTCGCCTGCTGGAAAAGGTCGGCGGCAAATCGGGACGCTGGGTTGCTGACCAATTTGTATAACCTTCTGACACCTGGGTGCAAATCAATTGTTCCCGATTCTGATCATGTCAGACCGCGTCTCAATACCCGCAATGAGCTTGATCTGTAGGCTTTACGTAACGCAGTCCTCCCATCCTCGGATACACAATGAAGCAACGTAGCCGCCCCATGCCTCAATCAAGGAATCCTGTAGCGCCTGGCCCGAAACAATCGAGCACCGTAGTGCAGGCCAATGCTGCTAAATTGAAGACGGCACTTGTCATGCAGCAACACGGCCAACTGGATTTGGCAGAAGAACTCTGCAACGAGATACTGTTGTCGCAGCCACAGCACCTTGATGCATTGCATTTGATGGCAAACCTTAGTGCCGATCAAGGGGAATTCTTAGCGGCTATCGAGTTGTTCGACCGAGTACTTAGGATCAAGCCGGGATCTGCAGAAGTGCTGTACAACCGCGGCTGCGTATTGCGTGATCTAGGGCGACATGAAGAAGCGCTGGAGAGTTACGACCGTGCGCTGGCGATCAAGCCGGACTTTCCGGAAGCACTTACCAACCGTGGCAACGCCTTGCGTGATCTAAATCGCCTTGATGACGCACTGAAGAGTTACGGCCGCGCAATCAAAGTCAAGCCGGACCATGTGGAGGCGCTGTACAACCAGGGCAATATACTGCGTGACTTGAATCGCACGAACGAAGCGCTGGAGAGCTATGGCCGAGTACTCAAGATCAAGCCGAACCATATAGATACACTCAACAACCGGGGCATCGCCCTGAAAGACGTCAGGCAACTCGATGCGGCGGTTGCAAGTTATCGCCGTGCGCTGGAGATTAAGCCCGATTACGCCGCGGCGCACCACAATCTGGGCAATGTCCTGATCGACCTCGGACAACTCGATGCCGCGCTTGCAAGCTATCGCCGGGCACTGGAGATCAAACCGGATTTCGCCAAGGCGCGGAACAGCTTGTTGTTCTCGACGGCCTATTGCGGTGCGCTCTCCCCACCAGACTACCTGTCAGAAGCAAGGCTATGGGAGGCCAATAGTCTGCCGACACTTGCCTCGGCATCAGCGCATAGGCGTACTTTCATACGCCCGCCGCGAACGAACCGACGTTTGCGAGTCGGCTATGTTTCCGGGGATTTTCGACAACATGCAGTAAGTTATTTTATTGCGCCTCTCTTCGAATTCCGTGACCGGAATCGCATCGAACTCTTCGCCTATCCGACCGCTGTCCGGCGCGACAAAATCACGGAGAAACTGGAGGCTCAGGCTGATCACTGGCATTCCCTTGTTGGCCTTAGTGACGAAGCCGCGCGGCAACATATCGAAGCCGACCAGATCGATGTACTGATTGACTTGTCCGGACACTCCATACACAACCGGCTCGGGGTCTTCGCCCTGCGTGCTGCGCCGGTTCAGGCCCACTACCTGGGCTACTTCGCCAGCACGGGGCTGACGGCAATGGACTACTGGATAGGTGATACCGTGCTCTTGCCAAGATCGGAGGACATCCACTACTCTGAAACGATCTGGCGCCTGCCGCGCGTGTGGGTCAGCTATCGCTGGTCAAACGATGCGCCCGCCTCGAAGTGGCATCCTAGGGAGGATGGCACGATATGGCTGGGCAGCTTCAACAATCTGGCTAAAATCACACCGGCCACCTTGGCCTTATGGGCGAAGACACTCCACGCCCTGCCTGAAGGAAGGCTCTTGCTGAAGACCCCGGGGCTTGTCGACCCCGGAAGCCGGAAATGCATAGAGGTCGCCCTGGCCGCTTATGGGATAAGCGCGGAAAGACTGGAGTTGCTCGGGATCACTGATGCCTGGACGTCTCATATGGCGCTTTATGATCGGCTCGACGTGGCCCTTGATCCGGTTGGCGGCGTCGGCGGTGGCACAACGACCTGCGATACCCTTTGGATGGGAGTGCCGGTCATTACTTTCGCGGGGCAATCCATGGCGCAACGAATGACCGCCTCGATGCTGGATGCCATCGGGCAGCCCGAGTGGATTGCGGAATCGGAGGATGACTACGTGAACAAGGTTGTGGAACTGGCAAGGGATGTCGAACTGCGTCGCAGCTTGCGCTTCAGGCAGCGCGAAAAGATGCGTAACAGCCCGCTCTGTGATGCCCCGGGGCTGGCCCGATCGCTGGAAGACGCTTATGAGGCCATGTTCGATGCATGGTACCAAACATGCTGAAGCTGCACCTCGGATGCGGCATGCGTGTCATCCCCGGTTTTGCCCATGTGGATATCCTGGATGCTCCTCACATTGACTACCGATGTTCCGTCGATAACCTGTGCGACTTTGCAGACGGGTCGGTAGACCTGATTTACGCATCGCATGTGCTCGAGCACTTCGGCCGGTACGAGGTAGAACCCGTGCTAAAGGGCTGGTATCGCGTCTTGAAGCCGGGCGGAGTGGTACGCGTCGCCGTTCCTGACTTTGCCGCGGTAGTAGCGCTTTACGAGCAGGAAGGGCTTCAGGATGGTCTGAGCGGACTGGTTGGTCTGGTTTGCGGCGGGCAACGCAATCAATATGACTTCCACAAGATTATTTTTGACGAAGCGTTCCTAAGTTTCCTTCTCGCCAAGATCGGATTCAAGGACATTCGCCGCTGGGATTGGCGCACCACGGAACACGCGCACATCGACGACTTTTCTCAGAGTTACATTCCTCACATGGACAAACAGAGCGGGCGGCTGATGAGTCTCAACCTTGAAGCCGTCAAATAATTTCTACTTGGAGTCACCATGTCCATAGATCGTGTTCGCAGGCCTTTTCACGTCAATGCACCCAATGAACTGATACCGCTTTCCAGGGCCTTGAGCCTTGTCGAGCAGGCCATGGCGAAGTGGCAGCCTCGCTCGGAGGCCGAATCAGGAAGAGTCTTCACCACGCTGGCGGAAGCCCACCCTGACCACCATGCCCCGGAGGATTTCTGGCATAGCGCTTCCTCAAAAACTTTTCGGGATTTTTTTGTCTGGGGCCACAACCACGATTTTGGTCACGGCTTCACCCGATCCGGTGCCATGGGCGACCGCCACCTGGAAATAACCAGCGAACTCATTTCGCTAGGCATGATGCCGGGCGACCTGAGCGGGAAACGCGTACTGGATATTGGTTGCTGGAGTGGTGGCGACTTGCTGATCCTGGCCGGACTGGGTGCCCAGGTAGAAGCCATTGAGGAGCATCCCCTGGCTGCCGCCACAGCCCAGCAGTTGAGCCAACTCGTCGGCTGCGACGTGCCCATCCATTCTTTCAGCGCCTACAAAGACCGGCCTGAATGGAAGCAAACCTTTGACCTCGTGTATTGCTGTGGCGTCATCTATCACGTGACCGATCCGCTGCTGCTGCTCCGCATCTGCTTTGCCTACCTCAAGCCCGGCGGCCGTCTGGTCATCGAGACAAAGATGCAGGAGGGCGCCGGGCCAAACTGTTCCTATTCAGGTATCGTGGAAATGGGTTGGAACTGGTATGCGCCCACCTATGAAACCATGGGACGCTGGATGGTGGATGCCGGTTTTGAAGCGGAGCAGGTCCAGGTGCATCGTCGGCCCATCGGCCGACTACTGGCTTCAGGCGTCAAGACCGGGCCGGTTGCACTTCCCGAGACTGCGGGCTTTTCCCGTCCGGGCAGCTGGCTGGAGGGTCCGGTTTGAATTTCCGGAGATACATGGATAGCCTGGCCGATCCAACGAGCAACACTTTTTCCGGAAGCGACAAATGACCGGCTACAGCGATCCTGCAATCCCGGAGTACATCAGAAATGACCTTCTGCGCATGATGGCGCGCATCGCTGCCAACG
>JBIJDI010000214.1:0-5060 GCA_044344235.1 Sulfuritalea sp.
GGCATGCGCGGCGTAGTTGCGGCCGACGCAGTAGATGCGCCGTACCGGAAAGCTGTCGGTGCTGTTCGCAACCGGCACGGCGGGAAGCGGGGCAGGGGGTATGACGTAGTTCATGGAAGCTCCTGTGGATATGCGGAAGATTATCGCCTATTGCCGCTCGCGAGCGTAGGGCTGGGGCAGTGCATGGCTTTGCGTGCGACTTGTTTCAATGGCTCCATAGAAATTTTGACATTGACGGAAAATATCGGACGAGCGAAGAATGACATCAACCTGCTCGAAGAAGCGGGCCTGAGACCATCAAAAGGAGGAAACACCATGCGCCAGTACACCGCGCTGCCACATCGGCCCCTGCGGCCGCGCACCAGCTTCCATAGTCCATGCCAGGACCTGCCGCTGCGGGTCACGCCCGAAGATGCCGCGGTGGCGGTGATGACCGATTTCAAGAAGGTGACCGCCTTCACCATCGATCCGGATGTCAGCGTGGATAGTGCATCGCGCGTCATGCGCAGGCGCAAGGTGCATTTGCTGCTGGTGGTCGATGTCGAGAATCATGTGCTCGGCATCATCACGTCGAACGATTTTGTTGGCGAGAAGACACTGCAGTGCATCAGTGCCCGCGGCATCTCCCGCGCCGACGCCCTGGTGCGTGACATCATGACCCCTGAGAGTCGGCTCGAGGTCATCAGCATGGACGACGTGTTGCACGCACACGTGGGGCACGTGGTGGCGACACTCAAGGCCACCGGGCGGCGGCATGCCGCAGTGGTGGACGAAGATGCGTCCGGGCACCAGGTTCTGCGCGGCCTTTTCTCCGCCTCCCAGCTTGCCATTCAGCTTGGCGAACCGGTGGAGACGATGGAGGTCGCCCGAAACTTCGCCGAGATCAGCGTCGCGCTCAAGACTTGAGTCTGTTTCAGCGGGAATAGCGTCCCGCCCGGCGGGGCGTTGCAGGGCTGTGCTGTAGGGTGATGCTGGGCGCATGGTCTAATATCTGCCATGCGCATTTTCGTTCTGGCCTTTGCCGGCGGTATCTGGCTGTTGCAGCAGCAGGCCGCGCTGCCTGCCGTGCCATGGCTTGCCGGTTTGGGCATTGGCGCGCTCCTGTTGTTGGCACTGCAAAAGTTGGCACTGCAAAAGTCGGCGCTGGTGAGACGGCGATTCATTGCATCGGCAATGCTGGTTTTGGCAGCCGCAACGCTCGGCTTTGTCTGGGCGGCGGGCTTCGCCCATCTGCGGTTGGCCGAGGAGTTGCCAGCCGGCATCGAAGGCCGCGATATCGAGCTGAGCGGCGTAGTTGCCGGACTGCCGCAGGCGCTGGAACGCGGCGTGCGCTTCGAGTTCGACGTGGAGAACGCCGGCGCGAGCCTGCCGCCGCGTATATCGCTGGCCTGGTATCGCAGCCGCGATGCGACGGACGAGGACGCGTCGCCCCTGATTCCCGTCCGCGCCGGTGAGCGCTGGCGCTTCACTGTGCGACTGAAGCGTCCCCATGGCAATCTCAATCCGCACGGCTTCGACTACGAGGCATGGCTGTTCGAGCGCGGCATTCGCGCCACCGGCTATGTGCGTCCGCGCAGTGCGGAGCGCATCGATGCGCAGGTGTGGCAGCCGGGCTATGCCGTGGAAATGCTGCGTGAAAACATTCGCGATCGCTTTCGGGCGGCGCTGCCCGACGCCACGTATGCCGGGATCCTGATCGCGCTGGCCATCGGCGACCAGCAGGCGATCGACGCCGAGTTATGGCAGACCTTCGCCCGCACCGGGATCACTCACTTGATGAGCATTTCCGGCCTCCATATCACCATGTTTGCCGGGCTGGCCTATGCCCTGATCAACTGGCTGTGGCGGCGCTCGGCGCGCTTGCCACTGCGATTGCCGGCGCAGCATGCGGCGGCGGCAGGCGGATTCCTCGCCGCATTTTTCTATTGTCTGCTGGCCGGCTTTGCAGTGCCTGCGCAGCGCACGTTATACATGCTCGGCGTGGTGGCCGCCGCCCGCCTGTGGGGCCGCGAGCTGGCGGCTTCGCGTGTGCTGCTGCTGGCCCTGCTGCTCGTATTGCTGCTCGACCCGTGGGCGGTGCTGGCGGCCGGCTTCTGGCTTTCCTTCGGTGCGGTGGCCCTGCTGTTTCATATCGGCAGCGGACGGCTGGGCCCTGCGCATTGGCTGGTCGAGTGGGGCCGCGCGCAATGGGCCGTCACGCTGGGCATGCTGCCGGCGCTGCTGGCGCTGTTCCAGCAGTTCTCGCTGGTCTCACCGCTGGCCAATGCAGTCGCGATTCCTGTCGTCAGCTTCGTCATCACGCCGCTGGCGCTGGCCGGCACCTTGCCCTTGCTCGACCCGCTGTTGTCGCTTGCGCATCTCGTCACGGTCTGGCTGATGGCCTTTGTCGACTGGCTCGGCGGGCTGCCGCTGGCCATGTGGCAGCAGGCCGCGCCGCCGGCATGGTCAGTGCTGCTGGCACTCGCGGGTGGCGTCTGGCTGCTGTTGCCGCGCGGCTTTCCGGCGCGCTGGCTGGGGCTGCTGGCTTTCTTGCCATTGCTGACCATCACTCCGCCGCGCCCGGCATTCGGTGCAGCGGAACTCACCGTGCTGGATGTCGGACAAGGCCTGGCGATTCATGTGCAGACCGCCACGCATGATCTTCTGTTCGACGCCGGGCCGGCGTTTTCATCAGATGCGGACAGCGGCAACCGCATCATCGCGCCCTACCTGCGGGCGGAGGGGGTGCGCAGCCTGGATGCGCTGGTGATCAGCCATGCCGACAAGGATCATGAAGGCGGCGCGGCGTCGGTGCTGGCGGCGCTGCCGGTGGCGATTCTGAAGGCTTCGCTACCTTTCGAACATGCCTTGTCGGCGCAACCGGTGTCGCAAGAGCCTTGTCGCGACGGAGATTTCTGGCTATGGGATGGCGTGCGCTTCGACATGCTCCATCCCGGCCCGGATCTGCTTTCGCGCAAGACCAACGACGTGAGTTGCGTGCTGCGCGTGACGACCGGCGGCAAGTCGATGCTGCTGACCTCGGACATCGAGGCTGTATCGGAAACTGCGATGCTCAAGCACCATCCCGGCGCGCTGGCGGCGGACGTCATGACGGCGCCGCATCACGGCAGCCGGACGTCATCGACGCCCGCCTTTATCGACGCCGTTGCGGCACGCGATGTGATCTTTCCGGTCGGCTATCGCAACCAGTTCGGTCACCCCAGGGAAGATGTGGCGGCCCGCTATGTACAAAGCGGCGCACGCCTGCACCGAACGGATGCGGACGGGGCGGTGAGGGTCGGCCTGGACGTGCAGGGCGTGAGCTTCCGCCATGAGCGCGAGTTGCGGCGGCGGTACTGGCATGCCCGGCCGCAACTATAATCGGCACCCGAACACCAGCGGCCTTGCCATGACTCACAGCGACACGATTCCGTTTGCCGGACTGAACCCGGAACGCATTCTCGACGCGATCGAAAGTATCGGCTATCGTTGCGACGGCGGCCTGATGGCACTCAACAGTTACGAAAACCGGGTTTGGCAGATCGGCGTCGACGGCGGCGCACCGGTGATCGCCAAGTTCTACCGGCCCGGGCGCTGGACCGACGCGCAGATTGCCGAGGAACATGCCTTCACCGCTGCCATGGCGGCCGATGAGCTGCCGGTGGTGTCCCCCTTGGTGATTTCCGGCAAGACCCTGTTCGTTCATGGCGGCTTTCGCTTTTCGGTTTTCCCGCGGCAAGGCGGACGCGCACCGGAGTTTTGCGAGCCGCCGATACTCGAATGGATGGGGCGGCTGATGGCGCGCATCCACATGGTGGGCGCGCGGGAAACTTTTGTCGTGCGCGAAACCCTGAACATCCAGAGTTTCGGCATAGATTCGCGCGACTGGCTGCTCGGCAGCGGCGTCATTCCGATCGAACTGGAATCAGTGTGGGCCGGTGTGGCCGATCAGGCGCTGGACGGGGTGCGCGAGTGTTTCGACCGCGCCGGCCAGGTTCAGCAACTACGATTGCATGGTGATTGCCATGCCGGCAACGTGTTGTGGACGCAGGACGGGCCGCATTTTGTCGATTTCGACGATGCCCGCACGGGACCGGCGATCCAGGATTTGTGGATGCTGCTGTCGGGCGATGCCGAAGAGATGGGGCGGCAGTTCGGCCATGTGCTGGCCGGTTACGAAATGTTCCGTGAATTCGACGATCGCGAGTTGCAACTGGTCGAAGCCCTGCGCACGCTGCGCCTGATGCATCATTCGGCGTGGCTGGCGCGGCGCTGGAACGATCCGGCCTTCCCCGCGGCGTTTCCGTGGTTTGCCACGAATCGCTACTGGGAAGAGCGGATTCTGGAATTGCGCGAACAAATCGCAATAATGCACGAGCCGGCGTTGGTGCCACGTTGATTGGAGAAGTGGAAATGCGTGAAGGAAAAGTGAAGTGTCTCAGTGCCGCAGGATTTCATCACATGGCCTATGTGGAGTGGGGTGATCCGGCCAATCCGAAAGTGCTGGTCTGCGTGCATGGCCTGACACGCTGCTCGCGTGATTTCGATTTTTTGGCGCAGGCGCTGGCGGAGGACTACCGGGTAGTCTGCCCCGATGTGGTGGGGCGTGGACGCAGCGACTGGCTGCGCAACAAGTCGCTGTATGCGCTGCCGCAATACTGTGCGGACATGACGAACCTGCTTGCGCAGTTGAACGTGGAGACGGTGCATTGGGTCGGCACCTCGATGGGTGGTCTGATCGGCATGGCACTGGCCTCCCAGCCGGAAACCCCGATCACGCGACTGGTCCTGAATGATGTCGGCCCGGTGATCGCCGCCGTCTCGCTGGGAAGGATCGGCGAGTATCTGGGCAGTGCGCCGCGCTTTGACGGCATCGAGCAGGCCGAAGCCTTCGTGCGTTTTGTTTCGGCAACCTTCGGCAGTTTCTCCGACGCGCAGTGGCGGCATCTGACTGTGCATGTGACGCGCACCGCCGCCGACGGCAAGGTGGAGTTTGCCTACGATCCGGGCATCGCCCAGCCGTTTCGCGAGATGCAGGCCGCCAGCGAAGGCAAGGACATCGAACTATGGCCTCTGTATGA
>JBIJDI010000216.1:0-5022 GCA_044344235.1 Sulfuritalea sp.
CCACACAACATGGAAAAAGGGTTTCCGGCCAATTGCCGGAAACCCTTGGTATTACTGGTCGGGGCGGCGGGATTCGAACTCGCGACCCCTTGCACCCCATGCAAGTGCGCTACCAGGCTGCGCCACGCCCCGACTGCGCAAATTATACCAAAGGAAACGCTTGCCGACGTCAGGAAGCGCGCAGGAATTCAATGATTGACGCCAGTTCCGCGCGCGCCGACGATTCAGCTCCGCCGGTCAGAGTCTCCGGAGCATCGTGCATCTTGCCCGGGCCATCTTCGAGCCGGTTGCGCGCACCGCTGATGGTGAAGCCTTCCTGATACAGCAGTTCACGAATCCGCCGCACCAGCAGGACTTCATGGTGCTGATAGTAGCGTCGGTTGCCGCGTCGCTTGACGGGCCGCAGTTGCGTAAACTCCTGCTCCCAGTAACGTAGCACGTGCGGCTTGACACCGCACAGCTCGCTCACCTCACCAATGGTGAAGTAGCGCTTGGCCGGAATCGACGGAAGCTCGTCCCGGCTATGACTGGCTGTTGCCACGCGGGAAAACCTCGACCGCCGCCTTGAGCTTCTGGCTGGCGTGGAAGGTGACGACACGGCGAGCGGTGATCGGGATTTCCTCGCCGGTCTTGGGATTGCGTCCGGGGCGCTGCGGCTTTTCGCGCAACTGGAAATTGCCGAAGCCTGACAGCTTGACGCTGTCGCCTTTTTCCAAGGCAAGGCGAACTTCGTCGAAGAAGGCCTCGACCATGTCCTTGGCTTCGCGCTTGTTGAGGCCGACTTTCTCGAACAGCAGGTCGGCGAGTTCCGCCTTTGTCAATGTCATATAAGCTCCGACTGCATTTAGCCCCGCAGAGACGCACTGAAGTCGCGGGTAGCAACCGCCAGCAGATTGGCGATCACCTCCTCGACTTCGGCATCCTCGAGAGTACGTTGAGTATCTTGCATAACTATACGAAAGGCAAGGCTCTTTTCGGTTTCAGTGAGCCCCTTTCCCTGATATACGTCGAACAGCGCAACATCACGCACGATCGCCGGGGCCGCCGAGCGAAGCGCCGCCAGCAACGGGGCCAAGGGCTGGCTCTGGGCCACCACCAGGGCCAGATCGCGGATAACGGCCGGGAACCGCGAAACCTCATCATAGCGAGGGAATGGCGTCGTCAGCAGGGCCGCCAACTCCAGCTCGAAAACCACCGGAGCGGTACCCAGTTCGTACTTTTGTACCCAGCGCGGATGCAGTTCGCCAAGAACACCCACCGGCAAGCCATCCAGGCTGACAGTTGCGCAACGGCCCGGATGCAGGGCCGGATGCTCGGCCTTGATGAATTCGAGACGGCGCGGGGCGAACAAGGCCTCGATATCGGCTTTGATATCGTAGAAATCTACCCGGGCAGCCGCCGAACCCCATTGCTCAGGCAGGGCCGGCCCAGCAGCAAGACATGCCAGCCTCAGGGGCTGGGCAAATCCGGTGACCGGCCCCGCGCCTGCGTCCTTGTGAAAACAACGCCCCAACTCGAAGATACGCACTCGTTCGGTCTGCCGCTTGCGATTGGTGACGAGGACTCCGACCAGCCCGCCGATCAGCGACGAGCGCATGACACCCATCTGACTGGCAATCGGATTCGCCAGCGTGATTGGCGCGGCGCCGTTGGCATATGCAGCCGCGAAGTCAGCTTCCCAGGTGGCATCGACAAAGCTGTAGGTCACCACTTCGTGATAGTCGCGTTCGGCGACCGCGCGACGCAGGCTCATCGGCGAACGGCTCGACTCGGTGGCCG
Source organism: Sulfuritalea sp. (assembly GCA_044344235.1). Lineage (GTDB taxonomy): Bacteria > Pseudomonadota > Gammaproteobacteria > Burkholderiales > Rhodocyclaceae > Sulfuritalea. Next base: position 1,780 of record JBIJDI010000216.1, read on the forward strand.
GCATCATCGCCATGCGTGCCACCGGAGGCAGTGACGGGATGTTGTCATAGCCATGAATGCGGGCGATTTCCTCGATCAGGTCCTCCTCGATCTCGATGTCGAAGCGGAAGGACGGCGGCGTCACGTTGAAACCGCCCGACGTCTTTTCGACCTGCAATCCGAGGCCGCGCAACATGGACTCTATCCGTGCTTCCGGCAATGCGACGCCCAGAACCCTGGCGGCACGCGCGGTGCGCAATTGCACCGCACGGCGCTGCGGCAGATAGTCGGCGGCCACAGTTTCCACCACCGGGCCCGGCCTACCGCCGCAGGTATCGAGGATCAGCTGCGTCGCACGCTCGATGGCCGTGCGCTGCAATTCAAAATCGACGCCGCGCTCATAGCGGTGCGAGGCATCGGAACTGAATCCGAACGCGCGAGCCTTGCCGGCAATTGCGGCGGGCGGGAAGAATGCGCTTTCGAGAAACAGATCGCGGGTCGAATCATTTATGCCGGAATGCTCGCCGCCCATGATGCCGGCCATAGCCAGCGGTTTTTCGTCATCGGCGATCAAGGCGGTATCCGCCGACGGCGTTACGGTCTGCTCGTTCAGCAGCAGTAGTTGTTCACCCGGCTGGGGCAGGCGGACGTGGATCGCGCCGGACAACTCGGCATCATCGAAGGCATGCAGCGGCTGACCGAGTTCGAGCATCACGTAGTTGGTGACGTCAACCAGGAAGGAAATCGAGCGGATGCCGCTGCGTTCGATGCGCCGCTTCATCCATTCCGGCGTCGGCGCCTTGGCATTGACGCCACGAATGATGCGACCGCAGTAGCGGGAACAGGACTGCGGTGCATCAAGTACCACGCGCCGCGTGTCGGCAACAAGCGCCGCTACCGGCTTGACATCGGGCACCTGCAACGGCGCACCGGTCAGCGCCGAGAGTTCGCGCGCGATTCCGAGCAGCGAAAGACAGTCGGCACGATTCGGTGTCAGTTTGAGGGTAATCAGGTGGTCGTCGAGGTCCAGATGGCGGCGGATATCCTCGCCCACTTGCGCGTCGGCCGCCAGCGGCAGCAAACCGCCGTGGTCGTCGGAAAGCCCGAGTTCGCGCGCCGAGCAAAGCATGCCGAAGCTCTCGATGCCGCGTACCTTGGCCTGCTTGATTTCGATGCCGGGCAGCTTGGCGCCAACCCGCGCGCACGGAACCTTCATGCCGGCCGCGACATTCGGCGCGCCGCAGACGATCTGCAACGGACTGGCCTCACCGACATTGACGGTGCAAAGCTTGAGCTTGTCGGCATCCGGATGCTTTTCAACGCTCAGAACCTCCGCCACGACGACATTCGAAAAGTCGGCGCTGGCGGGACGGCGTTCCTCGACTTCGAGACCCGCCATGGTCAACAGATGGCACAGCTCCTCGCTCGACAGGGCGGGATTGCAGAGGCTGCGCAGCCAGGATTCGGAAAATTGCATGACGGTTCAGACTCGCACGTAGCGCTCAGTGGAACTGCGTCAGGAAGCGCAGATCGCCTTCGAAGAACAGGCGCAGATCGGGAATCGAATAGCGCAGCATGGTCAGGCGATCCGGTCCCATGCCGAAGGCGAAGCCGGTGTACTTTTCCGGATCGAAGCCGCCGAAGCGCAGGACATTGGGATGCACCATGCCGCAACCGGCGATTTCCAGCCAGCGGCCTTCCAGCGAACCGCTCATGAAGGCAACATCGATCTCTGCCGAGGGCTCGGTGAACGGAAAAAACGACGGACGAAAACGCACCTTGAGATCGTCAGACTCGAAGAAGCGCCGCAGGAAATCGGCTACCACGCCCTTGAGGTCGGCGAAGCTGACGGTTTCACCGATCCAGAGCCCTTCGACCTGGTGGAACATCGGTGAATGCGTGGCATCGGAATCGACACGATAGACGCGACCGGGACAGATCACGCGCAGTTCCGGTATGGCTTCAAGATGCTTGTGTCGCTCGGTATGAGCCAGCATGGTGCGGATCTGCACGGGGCTGGTGTGCGTACGAAGCAGCACGTCGTCCTGCACCTTGCCGTCTTCGCCCAGCAGGTAGAAGGTGTCGTGCATGGAACGCGCGGGATGATTCTCCGGCGTGTTGAGCGCCGTGAAGTTGTGCCAGTCGGTTTCTATTTCAGGGCCGTCGGCAACATCGAAACCGATGGAACGGAACAATTGCTCGATGCGATCCAGACTGATGATCACCGGATGCAGGCTGCCGCGCGGCATGCCGCGACCGGGCAGCGTGACGTCCAGCGCTTCGGTTGCCAGTTGGGCTTCGAGCTGGACGTTCTTCAGGGCTTCGCGCCGCGCCGCGAGCGCCGACTCTATTCGTTCCTTGGCGATGTTGATGGCCGCACCGGCCGTCTTGCGCTCTTCCGCCGGCAGTTTGCCCAAACCTTTGAGCAAAGCCGTGAGCGAGCCTTCCTTGCCCAGATAGCGCGCCTTGGCGTCTTCCAACTTGGCCGGTTCAGTGGCGGCGGCAAAGTCGGACGTCGCGGAAGCGATGAGTTGATCCAGGTTATCCATTGATCAGAACAAAATATCAGCAACAAAAAAAGGAGACCCCCAACAACCCTGGGCCTCCTTCTCCTGGTACAACTACCTTCAGGCCGTCAGCTGAGCCTTGGCCAGAGCGGCCAGGGCGGCAAATGCCGGCTTGTCGAACACGGCGAGGTCGGATAGCACCTTGCGATCAACCTCGATCGAGGCCTTCTTCAGGCCATTCATAAAGGTGCTGTACTTCATGCCCAGTTCGCGGGCCGCCGCGTTGATACGCGCGATCCACAGAACACGGAACTGACGCTTGCGCTGACGACGGTCGCGGTAGGCATATTGCCCGGCCTTCATCACCGCTTCCTTGGCGATCCGATAGACCTTGCTGCGACGGCCGCGATAACCCTTGGCGAGGTCGAGGACCTTCTTGTGGCGCGCGCGCGCCGTTACACCACGTTTGACTCTTGGCATGGTGGCTCTCCTTAACCGTTGGGCAGCATGGCGCGGACCGACTTCGCGTCGGATGCATGCACCGTGTGCACGCCGCGCAACTGGCGCTTGCTCTTGGTGGTTTTCTTGGTCAGGATGTGGCGCTTGAACGCACTCCCGCGCTTGATGCCCCCGGAAGCGCGAATGATAAAGCGCTTCTTGGCACCGCTCTTGGTCTTCATCTTCGGCATCGAAGATCTCCCTATTACATGGCTGCCAGGTGTTTCCCGCCTCGGGAATGCTTGGTGACCCGCAACCA
>JBIJDI010000217.1:0-4998 GCA_044344235.1 Sulfuritalea sp.
CCAAGTCGCTCGACACCATCGGCAACAATATTGCCAACTCGGGTACGGTAGGTTTCAAGAGCGGCTCGGCACAATTTGCCGACGTGTTCGCGGCCTCCTTGAGCGGCGCGGGTGCGGCACCTGTGGGTATTGGCACCAAGGTCGCGGCCATCTTGCAGCAATTCAGCCAGGGCAATATCTCCTCCTCCAACAATCCTCTGGATACCGCCATCAATGGCGGCGGCTTCTTCCAGATGGACGACGGCTCGGGCGGCACGGTGTACGGCCGCAACGGACAGTTTCAGCTAAACAAGGACGGCTATATCGTCAACGCCCAAGGCTTGCAACTCAAGGGCGTCCCGGCGGCCAACGGCGTGATCGCCACCGGCGCCCCGTCGGTACCGCTGCGTCTGTTCGATCCGACGCAGAGTCTGGCGGGGGCGCCTCAGGCAACCGGTACCAGTGTGGGTGCGCTAGGAATTCAGGCCAACGTCAATCTCGATTCGCGTGTCGCTGCACCGCCTGCGCTGCCGGTATTCAGCTATTCCAATCCGGCGACCTACAATCAATCGACGGCAGTCACCACTTACGACAGTCTGGGCAATCCGCATACCTATTCATTGTACTTTCGCAAGACGGCGGCGAACGCGTGGGATGTATATGCCACCGTGACCAATCCGGCCGGTGCATCAACTCCGCTTACCGATCTAGGTTTGGCGGGTGCGCTGACGTTCAACCCCGCAGGTCAGCTAACGTCCGGGGTTATTGCCGAGACGATGACGGCGCTTGAGCTGGGCTATGCCGGCGCTGTCAATGCGATGGCATTCAATCTGAACTTTTCGGGCAGCACACAATTCGGCTCATCGTTCTCGGTCAACGCCCTGGGCCAGGATGGATTCGCCGCGGGTACGCTGGCGGGTTTCAACATCGGCCAAGACGGCGTTCTGCTGGGTCGCTATTCAAATGGCCAGACCAAGGCGGTAGGCCAGATCGTGCTGGCGACTTTCCGCAATTCCCAAGGCTTGCAGCCTTTGGGCGACAACCGGTGGGCACCCACCTCCTCCAGTGGTGATCCGCTCACAGGCGCACCGGGATCCTCGGGCCAGTACGGGGTGTTGCAGAGTTCTGCGCTCGAAGAATCGAACGTCGACCTGACGGCTGAACTGGTCAGCATGATCACGCAGCAGCGCTCTTACCAGGCCAACGCGCAGACGATCAAGACTGTGGATAGCATTTTGCAGACCCTGGTCAACCTGCGGTAAAAGTCGGCGCTGACGACACGGCGATTCGGATAATGACATGGACAGATTGATCTACACCGCGATGACTGGCGCAAGCCAGACGCTGAACCGGCAGGCCGCGGTGACGCACAATCTTGCGAATGTGGCCTCAGCCGGCTATCGGGCTGAGGAGCATCGCCTGCGCGCGGTCCAGGTGCAGTCGAATGCCCAGCAGAAGGGCTTGGCGACGCGCGCTTTCGTGGTCGATGCCAGCACCCATACCGACTTCACGGCCGGTCCGATAATGATTACCGGGCGGCCGCTGGACATATCGGTGCAGGGCGCCGGCTGGATGGCGGTGCAACTCGCGGACGGCAGCGAGGCCTATACACGGAATGGCAGCTTCGAAATCAATGTCAACGGAATTGTCCAGACCCGTAGCGGCCTGACCGTGCTGGGTGACGGCGGTGCGATCTCCATCCCGCCCGAGGTCGCGATCAGCGTCGGAACCGATGGCACGATTTCGGCGCTACCCGAATCCGGCGCGCGGAACACGGTGAGTGTTGTTGGCCGCTTCAAACTGGTCAATCCGCCGGAGGCCGATCTGGTTCGCGGCGACGATGGCCTGTTTCGCTTGCGTGACGGCAGCGCCGCACCGACCGATGAGCGCGTCACGGTCGCTGCGGGAAGTCTTGAAAGCAGCAACGTCAATGCAGCTGCGCAAATGGTGACCATGATTTCTCTGGCGCGCCAGTTTGAAATGCAGATGAAAGTCTTGTCGGCGGCGGATGCCAATGACCGGGCCGCAACCCAGATACTGGCTTCACGCTAGGAGCTTGCCATGAGCCTCGTTTCCCTGATTTCCAGAATCGACCTGAATGCACGGCACACGAAAGAGGAGGGCTGAATCATGGGCTTTGCAGCTAGCCTGAGCGGACTGACCGGCGCCTCGACGGCGATCGACATCATCGGCAACAACATCTCGAATCTGCAAACAGTCGGATTCAAGACCTCGAAGGCGCGCTTCGCCGATGTGCTGGCGGCTTCGCTTCCCGGGGGGCCTTCCGCGGATGTCGCGAGTGCGGGCGTCAGCGTTACCATCATAAGACAGGGCGACCAGGGAATTTTTGCGGGGAGTGACAACCCCCTGGATATGGCGATCACCGGACAGGGATTCTTCCGCTTCGACAAGGCCGGCGAGATCAGCTATTCGCGGGACGGCCGATTTCAACTGGCTTATGACGCCGTCAACCCGAACACGCGCTTTCTGGTCAATCAAAACGGGCGCAACGTGACAGGGTATCTCGCGACATACACCACCAGCCCGCAAGGCGAGATCGTGACCGGGGCCGCGCCCCAGGACATCACCATAGACCCGGTCATGCCTGCGTCCCCTACCAGCAAGGTATTCGTGGGCGCCAACCTCGATTCGCGCTCCGCTCCCCCTTTGGTTGCGCTGTTCGACGCGACCAATCCGTTGAGTTACAACAGCACGACGGCGCTCACTGTCTATGACGCGGCCGGCACCTCGCACAATCTGCAGATGTACTTTGCCAAGCCTGCCGCGGGAAGTGCCTGGAACCTCTATACCACCCTGGACAACGCTGCGCAGACCGGACCGGTCAATATCGGTTTCGATGCCGACGGCTTGTTGACCACGGCGATGCCGCTGGCGGCGCAGACCTATGCCCTGGGCGGCGGCGGGAGCGTGTCGGTAGCCCTTGATTTGACGGGGACCGTCCAGTACGGTCTGCCCTTCCATGTCGACTCGATGACCCAGGACGGATGGCGCGTTGGCACCCTCGCCAGTGCAAGCGGATTCAGTGTCGGCAACGATGGCGTCATTCAAGGGTTCTACACCAATGGCCAGTCGCGCAAGTTGGCGCAGATCGTGATCGCCAATTTCATCAATCCCGACGCAATGATCGGACTGGGCGACAGCCAGTGGAAGGCCAATGCGGACCCGGTGAGCGGATCCGGCAAGGAGATTCTCGGTGTTCCGGGTGGTTTGGGGCTGGGCTCCATCCAGGGCAGCACGACCGAACAATCCAACGTAGACCTGAACACGGAATTGGTAGCCCTGATCGAACAGCAGCGCAACTACCAGGCCAGCGCCCAGACTTTCAAGATTCTTGATCAGGTCATGCAGAACCTGGCGAACCTCGGCAAGTAAATGAGCAACAACTTTCATGCAGTGATCCGGCACCCCTGATGATGAAACACATTAAAAGCGAATTGAAGGCCCCCCACCCCCATCCCCGCCCCAGGGCGGGGCTACTGGCAAGCTCGCTGCGCTCGACTATCACCCGTCGCTCCGACCGAGTTGTTTACGTTAATCAATACAGGAGCAAGCCCCGATGATCCGTTCCCTCTGGATTGCCAAGACCGGTCTGGATGCCCATCAGACTTCGATGGATGTCATCACCAACAACCTGGCCAACGTCAGTACCAACGGCTTCAAGCGCTCGCGTCCGGTGTTTGAGGATCTGCTGTACCAGACTCTGCGCCAGCCGGGTGCCGCCTCTTCGCAGGCGACAACGATTCCTTCTGGCTTGACACTCGGCACCGGCGTGCGCACGGTTGCCACGGAACACATCTTTACCCAAGGCAGCTTGCTGAAAACCGAGGGGCCGCTTGACCTCGCCATTCAGGGCAATGGCTTCTTCCAGGTGCAGATGCCCGACGGCACGCTGTCCTACACACGCGACGGTTCGCTTACCAAGGACGCCAATGGCCAAGTGGTTACCGCCAACGGCTATCCGCTGAGTCCGGCCATTACGATTCCGTCCACGGCGCTCAGCGTTTCCGTCTCGCGCGACGGGATTGTCACCATCAGCCAGCCGGGCGTCACGACGCCGACCCAGATCGGCAACATACAGCTCGCCAACTTCGTCAATAACGGCGGACTGCAAAGCACCGGGCAAAATCTCTTCGTGGAAACGGCCTCGTCGGGGACGCCGACGCCGAATACGCCCGGAACCAACGGCACGGGCGTGCTCAATCAGGGCTACGTCGAAACCTCCAACGTGAACGTAGCCGAGGAACTGGTGAACATGATCGTGGCGCAGCGCGGCTACGAGATGAACTCCAAGGCCATTACGACCACCGACCAGATGCTTTCGCGCTTGTCTCAACTCTAAAGAATGCGAGTGACATCATGACCAAGATTGTCCTGATCGCCAGCTTTGCGGCAGTGTTGTCCGGCTGTGTCACCACCGCACCGACCACGGCCATCCATCAGCCGATGAGCGTTCGTCCGGAAGCGCGCAACTATGCGCCGCCGAGCAATGGCGCCATCTTCAATATTGCTTCCGCCCGCCCGCTCTTCGAGGACCGGCGCGCCCGCTTTGTCGGCGACACGATCACCATCAACATTGCCGAAAAAGTTCAGGCATCCAAGAAGTCGGAGAACAAGACCACGCGCAGCCAGACGGTCGATGTTACCGTGCCGACCATTGTCGGCCTGCCCTTCAAGGGAGCCCAGGGAACGGCACTGTCAGCCAGCGACAGCAACAATTTCAACGGCAAGGGCGAGAACACGTCATCCAACGATTTCACCGGCACGATTACGGTGACCGTGATCGAGGTGTACCCCAACGGCAACTTGCTGGTGTCGGGTGAAAAGCAGATCGGCCTCAAGGAAGGCGAGGAGTTCGTTCGCTTCTCCGGTGTCGTCAATCCGAACACCATCACTTCCGCCAACACCGTCACGTCAACTCAGGTGGCTGATGCGCGCATCGAGTACAAGGCAAACGGTTTTCTTGACTCGGCGCAGGTCATGGGATGGCTGGGACGTTTC
>JBIJDI010000218.1:0-4986 GCA_044344235.1 Sulfuritalea sp.
CGGATGGCGCGGGTGGCTTCGAGGCCGTCCATGTGCGGCATCTGCATGTCCATCAGGATCAGGTCGTAGGCCGTGGCGCGCGCCTTGTCCAGCGCCTCGCGGCCATCGACAGCGACATCCACCGTCAGCTCGGCGCCATGCAGCAGGTCGAGCGCGACCTCGCGATTGACTGCATTGTCTTCGGCCAGCAGCAGGCGGGCGCCGCTATGGTGGTGGCGCAGTTCGGTCTCGGCATCCTCGGTGCCGATTTCAGCGGCGGTCGACATGTCACCCAGCCCGCGCCGCAAACGGGCGGTGAACCAGAAGGTGCTGCCGACGCCCGCCGTGCTGTCAGCGCCGACTTCCCCGCCCATCAGTTCGGCGAGGCGCCGGGTGATCACCAGGCCAAGACCCGAGCCGCCGTACTTGCGGGTGGTCGAGGCGTCGGCCTGCTCGAAGGCGTGGAACAGGCTGCCGAGCGTTTCCGGGGCGATGCCGATGCCGCTGTCTTTGACTTCAAAGCGCACCAGCAGTGTGCCTCCGGCCTCATGCACTACGATGGCGCGCAGGGTGATCGATCCCCGCTCGGTGAACTTGATGGCATTGCTGGCGTAGTTGAACAGCGCCTGGCGCAGGCGCGTGGGGTCGCCCCGCAGCCATGTCGGCACATCGCCGGCATCGACCTCGATGACGAGCCCCTTGGCGCGGGCCGGCTCGGAGATCAGCGAACGCACCTGGGCGAAGATCGCCGACAGCGAGAAGTCGGTGTCTTCCAGCACCAGCTTGCCGGCTTCGATCTTGGACACGTCGAGGATGTCGTTGATGACGGACAACAGGTGGTTGGCCGCCGTGTCGACCTTGCCCAGGCGGTCCGCCTGTTCCGGGGTCGGATCGGCCCGGCGCAGCAGGTGGGTCAGCCCGATGATGGCGTTCATCGGCGTGCGGATTTCGTGGCTCATGTTGGCCAGGAACACGCTCTTGGCGCCGCTGGCGGCTTCGGCCGCTTCCTTGGCATGGGTCAGCTCATCCGTGCGCAAGGCCACCATCTCTTCGAGATGATGACGATACACATCGAGCTCCTGTTCCGCCACCTGGCGCTCCGTGATGTCGCGCGTCGTGCTGATGGTGTGGGGAACGCCATCGATGTCGATGATGGCCGCCGACATCAGGCCATAGCGGATGGCGCCGTCCCTGGCCCGGAAGCGCGCTTCGAGGCCGCCCACCTGGCCGTCTTGTCGCAAACCATCGATCACGCGCTGGCGGTCTTCCAGATCGGCCCAGATGTTCAGTTCCTGCGAGGTGCGTCCGCTGACGTCGTCTTCGCCGTAGCCGAGGATGCTGGTGAAGCCGCTGTTGATCGAGACATACATCCCGTCGGACAGCCGGTTGATCGCCATTGCGTCGGGGGTGAGATAAAAGGCTTTTCTGAACCGCTCTTCGCTGATTGTCAGCGCACTCGCGGCCCGTATGCGCTCGGTGATGTCGGTATGGGTGCCGATCATGCGCAGGGGCTTGCCGTCCTTGTCGCGGCTGACCACCATGCCGCGGTCGAGTATCCACTTGTAGTCGCCGTCCTTGCACCGGACGCGGTGTTCGCTGGTATAGATCGCGGTCTTGCCGTCCAGGCCGGCTTGCGCCCGCGCCAGGGCTTCCGCCACATCCTCGGGATGTATGCGCTTTTCCCACTCGTCCAGACCGTTGCCGATCTCATCATCGGCGAAGCCGAGCATGCGCTTCCATTGCGTGGAGAAAAACACCGTGCTGTCGACAATGTTCCAGTCCCACATCCCGTCGCCCGAACCTTCGATGGCGAATTTCCAGCGATATTCGCTCTCCTTGAGGGCGGCTTCCCGCTGGCCCAAAGTCTCCAGCAACCGATTGAAGCCGAGGATCAGTTCGCCGATTTCGTCCGGCCGGGCGACCGGCAACGGTTCCATGGGCCGCTCCGTCGCGGACTGGATGGCCAGCGCATTCGCGGCGTCGACCACGGGCGCGAGCTGGCGCCTGACCATCCACCAGCTCAGGCCGCCGGCCAGCGCGGTAAGGATGATCGCCGCCCAAAGCATGCGCCACTGCATTTCGCGGATCGGAGCGAAGGCTTCCTCAATGGGCAGCGCGGCCACCACGTACCAACCCGCCGTTGGGATGCCCTTGGCAGAGGCCAGCACTCCCACGCCCCGCGGAGTGACGAAAAGACCCGAACCCTCGGCGCCGACAATGAGGCGGTCGATTCCGGCGTTGATGCCCGGCGCGGGAAGTGTTTCCATGATGCGGGTCTTGTCGGTGGCGGTGACGATCAGCCTCTGCTTCGGCGCGACCAGCAGGTAGCCGCCGGTCTTGCCATAGACGCTCCCCGTAATCTTGTCGAGGAAATTCGGCTTGCTCAGGTCGGTGACGCCCACCAGCGCGCCGACCACCCGGCCCTGCGCGTCGCGAACCGGAACGGCCATGCTGACCACCGGTGCCTTCACCTGCTTGCCGATGGCCACCTCGCTGATCGCGGGTTTCCCCGCGGTCAGGGCTGTGGCGACGTGGTCCCGGTACAGGAAGCTGACGCCGATCCGTTCGGCCGATTCGGGTACCGAGGCGATCGCTGTTCCGTCGAGCCCGGTGACAAAGGCGCCGCTGTTGAACGCGCTCTTGATGATCAGACGTTTTTCGAGGATGCCCTGCACGGCCGAGGGACCGGCCGGCATGGTCGGGCTGAGCAGTTCGGCAACGGCCTCCAGCGTCTGCAGCCGGTCTTCGAGCTCCCGGTTGATGTCTGCCGCCACCAGGGACACGGTCGAGAACTGCTGTTCGCCCAGCAGGCGTTCCACGTCTTCGCGCAGCGTCCGGCTGGTGTAAAAGGTCAGCGCCCAGATGCCGAGCACGAAGATGCCCAGCGTGCCCAGCGTGACCCGGGTCTTGAGTGATTGCCAGTGGAATTTGCTGCCCATCGGGATTTTCAGCCTGTCGGCGCAGGCACCTCGCGCTTGCTGCCGTCGTCGTGGATGGCGACGTAAGTGAATTGTGCCTCGGTGACCTTGACCACCACCGGATTGGCCGGATGGCGCTCGGCAAACACCTGCACATCCACCGTGATCGAGGTGCGGCCGACCTTGACGATGTCGGCATAGAAACTGACGATGTCGCCGACCGAGATCGGCTGCTTGAAGAGGAAGGAATTTACCGCCACGGTGGCAATGCGGCCGCGCGCGCGGCGCATCGCCGGAATGGCGGCGGCGATGTCGCATTGCGCCATGACCCAGCCGCCGAAGATGTCGCCGTTGCCGTTCATGTCGGCCGGCATCGGCATCACGCGCAGCACGGGTTCCTTGCCGGAAATCTTCACACCGTCGTGACCCATCAGCGTTGTCCGTTCTCGAGATAATTCATCGGGCCACCAGTATAGGGCGCAAAGCCGGTGCCGAAAATCACGCCGGCGTCGGCCAGTTCGGCGTCGGCGACGACACCGTCCGCCACGAGGCGTTGCGTCGCCGCGAGCAGCGGCTTGATCAGGCGCTGCGCCAGCGCCGGATTCGCCGTGTCGCCAGCGCCGACTTTCTGCGCCCTGCCCTCCACCCACGTGTAGAAACCCTTGCCGGATTTCTTGCCGAGGTTCTTGCCTTCCACCAGCTCCACCAGCTTCATCGGCGGATTCGCTTCACCCACCAGTTGCCGGCCCGCCGCCACGGCGACATCGAGGCCCACCGTATCGGCCAGTTCGATCGGGCCCATCGGCATGCCGAAAGCCAGCATGGCCGCATCGATGGTTTCGGGCGCAATGCCTTCATCGACGCAGCGCATCGCCTCGTTCATGTAGGGCGCCAGCACGGCGTTGACCAGGAAGCCCGGCGCGTCCTTGACCGGCAGCGGCAGCTTGTCGATCTTGCGCACAAACGCCGCCGCCTTCTGCGCCGCTTCCGGCGCCGTACCGGCGCCGGCCACCACTTCGACCAGCGGCATCATCGCCACGGGATTGAAGAAATGGATGCCGACCAGTCGCGAGGGGTCTTTGAACTTCGCCGCGATGTCGGCCAGCTTCAGCGACGAGGTGTTGGAGGCCAGCAGCGCATCGGGTTTGGCGCGCGCCTCGATGTCGGCGAACAAGGCCTGCTTCGCCTCGAGGTTCTCGAAAATCGCCTCGATGATGACATCCGCCTGACGCACGCCATCGCCTTTCGGATCGGCGATCAGGCGGTCGAGCGCAAAGCGCGCCAGCTTCTTGTCGCGCAATTTCTTCTCGAAGAACTTCGCGGCGCGACCGACGGCCGGCGCGATGCGTTCCACCGACTGATCCTGCAGCGTCACCGTCATGCCGCGCAGCACACACCAGGCCGCGATGTCGCCGCCCATGACGCCGGCACCGACCACGTGCACATGGCGCGGCGCAAAGCTGCCGGCCTCTTTGCCGAAACCCTTGAGCCGATCCTGCAGGAAGAAGACGCGGATCAGGTTGCGCGTGGTCGGATGCATCACCAGCGCGTCGAGCGAGGTCGGCTCGCTGGCCGGCACCGCCAGCGTATCGCCGCCGTAGTTCTGCCACTGGTCGATGATGGCGTAGGGCGCGGGATAGTGTTCCTGACGTGCGCGTTTTGCCACCTGCTTGCGGGCGCCCTTGGCGACGAAACTCTTGAGCGAGCCGTTCATCAGCTTCTGCATGAACGGAAGCTGTTCCTCGCGTCGCGGCCGGCCCGAAATCACCAGCATCCGTGCGGCGTTTTCCATGACCCGCGGCGGTACGCACTCGTCGGCCAGGCCCACTTTCTTCGCCCGCTTGGCGTCGATGTTCTTGCCGGTCAGCATCATGTCCAGCGCCGCGGCCGGTCCGACAATCTGAGGCAGGCGCAACATGCCGCCCCAGCCGGGAACGATGCCGAGCATGACTTCCGGCAGCGCGAACTTGGTGCCGGGTTCGTCGACCGCGATGCGGTAGCGGCAGGCCAGCGCCAGTTCGGTGCCGCCGCCCATGCAATGGCCGCGCACCAGCGCCAGCGTCGGATAGCTCACGGCGGCGAGCCGGTT